>JASEHI010000009.1 GCA_030018695.1 Anaerolineales bacterium | reverse complement strand
CAAAGGGTCGTCAGCTTTGTCGCCAGAAACCACTTGCGTCGCAACCGGCATCCCCAAGGGGTCCAGCGTAGACAAGATCACCTTCACCTGCGGCAAGTCGGGCCGGTAGTCTTTGCTGTGCCCAAACTGGAACAAGCCATCTTCCGTCACTTGCCAATGCCCGCTCGCCGTAGTACTGTCGATCCGTACACACTTCGGCTTCAAGTCGTAGACCCGGATCGTGCGCTGGTTCAAGGCTGTCTCGAATTGCACCCAATGCTGATCATCACTCAGCAGATCCAGTCCAATCGCCAGCCGGTCGTCGCTGAAGTCCAGCGCTCGCACATCGCATCCCAGGCAGACACTCAGCGTCTCGTTCCGCTTCGCCGCCCAATCCTCCACCTGGTTCAGCCGGTGATCCGCTTCCGACAGGATGTGGGCCAACCACCCCGTCAGCATTTTTCCTGGACTGATCCCTTGCCAGTTGCCGTGCGGTACAAAGTGCTTGTCTGCCAGTTCGGCCAGCCCCATGCGCTCCAGCGATGCAATCAGAACAGGAATGTCGTCTACTCGTTCAGTCGTTATGGTAAGCCATTTGGTCATGCCGATAGCTTATCGCATTTTTCAAATCCCGTCAAAAAATGAGCGAACCGAGAGCACACGCGAAGCGAAATTGAAAACCAATGTGTCGGTCACCTGGACGACCGACAAACAAGGTCAGCCGGAAATGGTTGCGATCATCACCAATCAAATCGCCTGCCGGGCGCGCTTGCGAGAATATGCTCGTCGTATGAGCATTGAACAAAGTTTCCGCGACGACAAATCTGGCGGGTTCGACATGGAACACACTCGTTTGCAACATGCCGAGCGCATTGACCATCTGTTGTTAGCCATCGCCATTGCGACGCTCTGGTGTCACGAATTGGGCGAGTTCGTTTTGAAACAAGGTGAAACCCTTCGTTGTCAGGTTGACCCAGCGCATGAACGCACGTTGAGCCTGTTTCAACTTGGCTTGCGCTGGTTGAAGCGCACTCTTGCAACTGGGCTTTTGTTTCTGCCTGATTTCAAGGCAGTTTTATCAAATTTGAAACTGAAGCCTGTGACGCTTCCTGTCACGCTAAATTCAAATGTGTAAGGTAATCAGATCTGAACTCTGATTCTCTGCACTCTGAAACTCTGAATCGATTTTAAAAAATTTTTTTGGTTTTTTCGTAGTAGCGACTTCAGTCGTTACCCGCCGCCAGAGGGGCGACTGAAATCGCTACTACGACTCTTCGAGACAAGGAGAAAAATATGAATTTGAACGAACGTTTGATCGCCTGGGAAAACCTGCGCCTGGCATATGCCAACGCCTCGCGCGGCAAGCGCGGCAAAGCGCCAGTGGCCGGGTTCGAAACCCTGCTGGCAGATAATTTGCTCGAACTGCAAGGCGAGTTGGCCGGGCAAACCTACCAGCCGGGAAGATACCGCCATTTCCACGTCCACGAACCCAAGCGGCGGTTGATCTCGGCCGCCCCCTTCCGCGACCGGGTGGTGCATCACGCCCTGTGCAATGTCAGCGTGCCGTATTTCGAAAAAGCGTTCATTGCCAACAGTTTTGCCAACCGCGCCGGCAAAGGCACGCACAAGGCCATCAATGCCTGCCAGCAATATAGCCGCGGGTACAAGTACGCTTTGCAGTGCGACGTGCGCCAATTTTTTCCAAGTATTGACCATACCATCCTGCGCAGAACGTTGAAGGCCATGCTTCCCGATGACAGCCTGCTCTGGCTGGTTGACCGCATCCTTGCCAGCGGACGCGGCGTGCTTGCGGAGGAGTACCAGATGGTTTATTTCCCCGGCGATGACCCTTCGACAGGCTCAGGGCAAGGCATTTTCGCCGCCGGGCGGCCGCGCGGCCTGCCGATTGGCAACCTCACCTCACAGTGGTGGGCCAACTGCTATCTCGACCCGTTCGACCATTTCGTGCGCCGCGAACTCTCCTGCCCTGCCTACCTGCGGTTTGTGGATGATTTCGTCCTGTTCAGCGACAGCCGGAGCGAATTGATGGATTGGCGCGCGGCCATCCTCACCCGCCTGGCGCGTTACCGGTTGACGCTCCACGAGGAGAGCGCCTATCCCAGGAAGGTTACCGAAGGCCTGCCATTTTTGGGCTTCGTGCTGTTCCCCGACCACCGCCGTTTGAAAGCGCGTAAGGGCTATCATTTCCGCAGGCGTCTGCGTCAGCGGATCGAGCAGGGGACACAGCAGCAGGTCAAGGATTC
This sequence comes from Anaerolineales bacterium, assembly GCA_030018695.1. Classification (GTDB taxonomy): domain Bacteria; phylum Chloroflexota; class Anaerolineae; order Anaerolineales; family Villigracilaceae; genus CG2-30-58-95. Next base: position 53,238 of record JASEHI010000009.1, on the reverse strand, counting down.
TGTGCAAGGCTGGCTCAACCACGTCCGCTATGGCGACACATTCGGCCTGAGCCGCGCCATGTTGGCCGGGTTCGATCTGCTCGCGGCAGGAGACGGGTATGTCTGAGGAGATGGTCATCTTCACCCGCACCTATGATCTGCTCACCTGGCTTCTGCCGGTGGCCGAAAACTTCCCGCGCAGCCAGCGGTTCGTCGTCACGCAGAGGTTGCAAAAGGCCGTGTTGGATTTCCAGGAATTGATCATCGAAGCCAACACCCAACGCGGCGCGTTCCGCGCCGAAAAACTGCGCGCGGCCGATTCAGAACTGCGCAAGGCGCGCTTGTATTTACGTTTGTGTGAAAAGTGGGGCTGGTTGAGCGCCGGCCGATACCACCATGTTTCAGTCATGGTGGCCGAGATCGGAAAACTCTTGGGCGGGTGGCTCAAAACTGTCACACCCGGGCCGTAAGGTCCGTTGTGAAGGGCGCATCCATAAGTCCGCGTGGTGCGCGGCGGTTCGTGGAACAACAATCGAAACAACGCGCGCTGTGCGTACCGGAACAGGAACGAACCCGACAACTTCAACAACAACCTCGGTTTTCGTCTTGTTCTCTCCACGCCTTTGTGTGTCGCGCAAAATGCCATTTTGCGCCACTACCGCCGGAAATGCGGTGAGGGCAAAGCAATGCGGCGCCTTCCCCGCCGAGGCTTTCAAAGATGGCCGGATGCTGTCCTGGCTGGCTTGTGGGACGAAATGAATTTCGTCCTACAACCGGGCGAATACACAAAAAGCCCGCGCCCTGCCCTGAGCGAAGCCGAAGGGCCGGCGCGGGCGCTTTCACCCAACTTGCGCCGCCTTCCAACTGAGTCTATAATGATTGCGTGGTGAGCAACCATCATCAACCTGGCAACCTGCAAACTTTCCAACCTGTAAACCTGGTAACCTGTAAACCTTCCAACCTGCTAACCTGTAAACCTGTAAACCTTCCAACTTTCGAACCGCATGTCCCAAATAGACGAAATCAAATCCCGCATTGACATCCTTGACCTGATCTCCGAATCGGTCAAGCTGCGCCGCGCCGGTAAGAATTATTCGGGGCTGTGCCCCTTCCACACCGAGAAGACGCCCTCGTTCATCGTCTCGCCCGACCGGCAAACCTGGCACTGTTTTGGCCAGTGCGCCGAGGGCGGGGACGTGTTCAAGTTCGTCATGAAGAAAGAAGGCTGGGATTTCAAGGAAGCTCTGCGCTATCTGGCCGGGAAGGCGGGCGTGACGCTCACGACGTACACGCCGCAGCAGCAGGAAGAAAAGGACGCCCACGAGCGCCTGCGCGCCCAGCTCGAAGAGGCGGTCACCTTCTACCGCCACCAACTGCTCAACACAGCCGACGGTCAGTCTGCCCTGACCTACCTGCGCGAAAAACGCCATCTCACCGACGCCGTCATCGAGACCTTCGGCCTGGGCTATGCCCCGCAGGGCTGGGACAACGCCCTCAAACATTTCACCGCCAAAGGCTACAGCCAGCAAGACCTCATTGACACGGGTTTGCTCACTGTGCGCGATGACGCCGACGACCCACGCAACACGTACCACGCAACACGAGTCTACGACCGCTTCCGCGACCGCATCATGATCCCGATCCGCGACGAACAGGGACGCATGGCCGGGTTCGGGGCGCGCATCCTCAACCCGGACGATGTCCCCAAATTCCTGAACTCCCCCGAAACGCCGCTCTTTTCCAAGAGCCGCCTGCTCTACGGCCTCGACCGCGCCCGCAAGCCCATCCGGGCAACCGACCAGGCGGTCATCGTCGAGGGCTACATGGACGTGATCGCCCTGCACCAGGCCGGCTTTGAGAACGTCATCTCGCCGATGGGCACCGCGCTGACCGAAGACCAGTTGCGCCTGCTCAAGCGTTTCAGCAAGCGCATCGTGCTGGCCCTTGACCCGGATGCCGCCGGACAGGCCGCCGTGCTGCGCGGGCTGGACGCCGCCCGCCAATCGCTCGACCGCGAGGGCGAGATCAGCTTCGACGCGCGCGGCTTGCTGCGCCACGAATCGCGCCTGCAGGCCGACCTGCGCGTGGCGACCATGCCCGACGAGCTCGACCCGGACGAGATTGTCCAGCGCGATGCTGAAGAATGGAAACGACTGATCGAAAATGCCCAGCCGATTGTGACGCACGTCATGGGCGCGCTGGCGGCCGGGCGAGATTTGGAGGACGTTCAAGTCAAGGCTGATATTGTTGCTCAAGTTTTGCCGTTGATCGAAGACCTGCCGGATCCCGTCGTGCGCGATTCTTATCAGCAGAAACTGGCGCGCTTCCTACGAGTAGACGAACGCGCGTTAATCGGTCGCCAGGTCAAAGGTCCGAGAACGAGGCGGCCGCGCCCGAAAGGGGAAGCGACCACGCCGAGCGAGCCCCTGAAACCCAAAGTCGCGGCGGTCTCCCCGTCACACAAGATTGGGGCGCACTGCCTGAGCCTCCTGCTGCGCCGCCCGGACCTGCTCTACCGTCTCGACCGCGTCCTGCAGGAGGCTGGCCTGAGCCGTCTCTCGCCGGAAGATTTCGAGTATACTGACCATCAGATGCTCTTCCGCCTGGTGCGCCAGTCGCTCGAGCAGGACGCCCACGACGCCGACCAGTACCTTCACCAGAACCTGCCGGCTGCGCTGTCCGACCTGACCGACGACCTGCTGGCGAAATCGGCGACAACGAATTCGTTGCCACTTGACCCGGTGGATGACCGTCTGCTGGAGGATCTTTTCCGGGGCGTCATCAAGATCCGCCGCCTGGGGTTGGACGAGAACATCAATCAACTGCGCTTTTTACAAGAGGACGCCCAGCAACAGGGTGACTTGCGCGCGGCTTCTTATCTGGAAATGGTCTCACATTACCAGCGTTCACGCAATGCACTGGATCAAGCCAGCCTGAAACTGACTGAACGGCGTCAAGAGTGATCTATGCCTCGCAAATCGAAACCCAAGCCTCGCCTCCCCCGCTATCCGCAAGGCACGGCGCTACCTGAACCTGAGCCTGCCGACCTGATCGCGGCCATTCCCGTTGTGGAGCCGGTCGAGCCGGAACTGGACGAGGAGCCAGAGGATGAAATTGAGCCGGATGTGAGCAGCATCCTCCAAAATGGCGAGGATGTCAGCGACCTGAGTGTTGAAGAGCCGCTTGGTTTGCGTATCCCGGCGTTGGCCGCCGAGCTATCTAATGACCCGGTGCGCTTGTATCTGCGCGAGATCAGCCAGGTGAAATTGCTGGATGCAGACAGCGAGTTCCGCCTGGCAACGATGATCGAAGCCCGCCGCCTGATTTTGGCCCTCGCCCGACGGCGCACCTCGGGCCGTCGCGCCAAATCCAACGAGGTCGCGATCTACCATGATATCCTGGGGGAACTGATCTCTGCCTGGGGGCGGATGCAGGAAGATGCCAGACGCCTGGGCGCCGGCCTGCCGGATGCAACCCTGATGCTGGCCGAAGCTCAAATGCTCCACCAGACCTGGGAGACCAAAACCCCATCCTACCTGCGCTCTTACCTGGAGAGTGAGATGTGGGGCAAGGATCCTTTGTGGGATAGCCTGGTCAGGCATACTTTCAACGTCTACCTATCTTTCTACACCTTGCCAGAGGGTTATAGCCAGTGGCTGCTCAAGCACCTGCACGCCCACAACGCCTTACCTGTGCAGCGCACCCTGTCTCGCAATTTGCCCGACGAGACCGAACTCAAGCGCGAGATCGAGAACATGCGCCAGCGGGCGGATGAAGCCAGCGCGGCCATTATCCGTGCCAATTTGCGGTTGGTGGTCAGTGTGGCAAAACGTTATTTGGGACGCGGTAGCGCATTATTGGATTTGATCCAGGAAGGCAACCTGGGCCTATTGCGGGCGGTCAATAAATTCGACCCGCGGCGTGGCTACAAATTCAGCACCTACGCCACCTGGTGGATCCGCCAGTCCATCAACCGCTCGATTGCCGAGCAAGCCCGCACCATCCGCATCCCGGTGCATCTCTTTGAGTCAATCACCCGCATTTTGCGCATCCAGCGCTCGCTGACGCAACAACTGGGGCGCGACCCGACCAACGATGAACTGGCGCTGGAAATCGGCGTGCTTTCCGATGCCGATGTGCAAGCGATTCTGAGGTCAAAAGCCGAAGGGACGCCGCTCGATCCGCTCGTCCAGCGTCGTTGGGAACTGGCCACTACCAAAGTGGAGCATGTCCTGCGCTCGGCCGAGGAGCCGGTCTCGCTTGAGGGCCCGGTGGGAGACGAGGATTCCAGTCAACTGGGGGATTTCATACAAGATGAAGATGCCCTCGAGCCGCTGGATGCCGCCTCGCGTGAGATGCTGCGTATTCAGGTGCAGCGCGCGCTGGCGGCCCTATCCGAGCGCGAGCGCCAGGTGCTCGAACTGCGCTTCGGTCTGGTTGACGGCAAGGACCATACGTTGGAGGAAGTCAGCCGCTACTTCAACGTGACGCGCGAGCGCGTCCGCCAGATCGAAGCCAAGGCGCTGAGAAAATTAAGGCACCCGACACGCAGCCGGCATTTGAGGGATTATTTGGGATAATTGCTCACAAACAACAAGTTTATCTTTGGCGCTACGATCTCGCAAAATCAAGGAATGCAACTCCATGAATTTTGACAAATTCATGGAGTTGGTGTATAGTATGTTCATGTTTGCACGCGCTTACGAACCCCTTGATGCCCATCTCCAGCCTAACAGGGTGCTGGTAATTTATGGCCCCCGCCGGGTGGGCAAGACCACCCTCTTGCAAGGTTACTTGAAACAAACTGAGTTGAAATACAAACTCGACTCAGGTGATAATATTCGCACACAGCAAATCTTGAGTTCGCAGGATTTCAACCAGATCCTGCCATACATCGAAGGCTATGAATTGCTTGCGATTGACGAAGCACAGAACATTCCTAATGTTGGCATGGGTTTGAAAATTATTGTCGACCAGGTGCCAGGGATCAGCGTCGTCGTAACCGGTTCGTCTTCTTTTGAATTAGCCGGACAAGTTGGCGAGCCGCTGACCGGGCGCAAGCGCACGCTGACGCTCTATCCCCTGGCACAGTCCGAATTACTTTCCACTTACAATAAGTTCGAACTGCGCGAACACTTACCGGACTTTCTCGTCTTTGGCGCATACCCCGAAGTGTTGCAGGCTTCCACCAGGCAAGAGCGCATTGAAGTGCTGGCCGAGATCGCGAATGCGTACCTGCTCAAGGACATTCTGGCTTTCGACCGCGTCAAGAAATCGCGAACTTTACTCGACTTGCTCAAACTGCTGGCATTTCAAGTAGGGAATGAAGTCTCCCTGGCAGAACTGGCAACCCAGGTTGGCGTTGACGTGAAGACCATCCAACGTTATTTGGATCTACTGGAAAAAGCTTTTGTCATCCTCCGCCTGGGCGGATTCAGCCGCAACCTGCGCCAGGAAGTGACCAACAAGTCGAAATATTATTTTCTGGATAATGGCATTCGCAACGCCGTCATCGCCCAGTTCAATACCCTCGACCAGCGGAATGACATCGGCGCGCTGTGGGAAAATTTCATGGTCATGGAACGGCTGAAATACCGGGCCTATGCGCCGTTGTATGCTAACATCTATTTTTGGCGCACCTATGGCCAGCAGGAGATTGACTTGGTGGAAGAACGGGATGGAAAATTGTTTGGCTACGAGTTCAAGTGGTCATTGACCAAGGCCGTGACGCCGCCTAAAAACTGGATAAGCGCTTATCCGGAAGCGGAATTCAAAGTCGTTCACCCCGACGATTACCTGGAATTTGTGATGCTGGGTTGAGGTCGAGAGGCTGCGGAAACACCCGGCGCGGTGCAGGCGTTTGAGGGATTATTTGGGGTAGCCTGGTGAGGGCGTAAAATCAGCCTGCATCTTTTTCTTAGACGGGGTAAAATTGAATCACATATCCGAGTGGAATATGAGTCTACCTTTTTTTCGCACACCCAAATCCATTGAAAGCCAATTCAGCCCCCAGGCCGAGATCATTGTATATCCGGGCGATGTTAAGGATTTCCTCGCTGAGATACCGAATGATACGGTCGGCTTGATTATTACCTCGCCTCCTTATAATCTCGGAAAGGATTATGAGGATCGGGTTGCAATCGGAACATATCTTAAAGCGCAAACCGACATTATCGCCGAGCTTTACCGCGTGCTGAAAACGGAAGGAAGCATTTGCTGGCAGGTAGGGAACTTCGTGGAAAATGGCGAAGTTTATCCACTGGACATTTTGTACTATGATATTTTCAAGAAACTCGGCTTGCATTTGCGCAATAGAATAATTTGGCGTTTCGGACACGGTTTACATGCCTCGAAGCGATTTTCAGGCCGTTACGAAACCATCCTGTGGTTTACCAAGAGCGACAAATACACATTCAATCTCGATGATATTCGTGTGCCTTCCAAGTATCCTGGGAAGCGTCACTTCAAAGGTGCGAAAAAAGGACAACTTTCTGGAAATCCATTGGGTAAAAATCCCTCCGACGTTTGGGAAGTTGTTACGCGGGATTGGGAGGAAGAATTTTGGGATATTCATAATGTCAAAGCCAATCATCCTGAAAAAACGTGTCATCCTTGCCAGTTTCCTATTGAACTTGTCGAGCGTTGCGTTCTAGCATTGACCAACGAAGGTGATTGGGTTTTCGACCCGTTTATGGGAGTTGGCTCTGCCTTGATCGCGGCAGTAATGCACAACAGGCGTGCAATGGGAAGTGATAAGGAAGAAGGATATATCAAGATCGCGAGGGAACGATTGCTGTCTTACTTCAATGGCACGCTTCGCCATCGTACTCTCGGCACACCTGTATATCAGCCTACTGGCAAGGAGAAAATTGCCAGAATGCCTGATGAGTGGAATCTGGGTTATCAGCAGAATAGCCTCATGGAAGAGAAAGGGGAGTACGAATGAGAATAGCAGGTTGCTACTCATTCAATGGGGGGCTGGAGAAAGTCAAAGCCGATTTTGAATCGGAACTGTCTGATGCGACAGACTAGTGCGAAGGTTAAATTTCTGTCGCTGGAACCGCTTTTGGGGTCACTGCATTCTCTTGATCTTGGGGGTATAAATTGGGTTATCGTGGGCGGCGAATCTGGTCCCGGCGCTCGACCGATTGAAGAAAAATGGGTCAAAGAAATTCGTGACCAATGCTTGACAACGAGAGTGCCATTCTTTTTCAAGCAATGGGGCGGTGTGAGAAAGAAAAAAGCAGGGCGGATTCTCGAAGGGCGAACCTGGGATGAAATGCCCGTGTATCTGACTCCGGCAAGAGCATAGCCCCCGAACTGCGGGGGTAGAATACGAGAGCGATGTCCCCCATTGCTCTCAGTCCATAAGCAGGGGTTGACGAAAATCACATATTCTACGTATTACATTACTTTCTTCGCCCCAACCATTTTGTGAAAATTCGCGCTCAAAGTTTCTTGTGATATACTTTCGTGCCAGTGCGCCGAAGGCCTACTCGGTTGGCTAGAACCTCTCAAGAGGAGAACCTATGCTGCTCGAATATACTGCGATTGCCGCTTTTATCATTGTCACTGCCGCTATCGGTTTTATCGCCATCGGGCTGGGCATGCTCTTCGGCCCGAAAAAGTCAACCGATAAAAAGGCGATGCCGTATGAATCCGGCATGAATCCCATCGGGCCCGGCACGCGCCGGATGCCGGTGCACTTCTATCTTATCGCCGTCCTGTTCATCCTGTTCGACATTGAAGTTGTGTTCTTACTGCCCTACGCGATTGCCTTTCGCCAGTTAGGGCTGTTTGGCTTGATCGAGATGCTCATCTTCATTGTCATCTTACTGGTAGGCTACTTCTACGCGTGGAAGAAAGGAGCCTTGGAATGGGAGTAGAACAAAAACTCGGCAACATGGGCGTGATTACGACCACGCTGGAAAGCGCGGTCAACTGGAGCCGCACCAACGCCATGTGGCCGATGCTCTTTGGCCTGGCCTGCTGCGCGATTGAAATGATGTGCGCGCAGGCTTCGCATAACGACCTGTCCCGTTTCGGCATGGAACTGATGCGCCCCTCACCGCGTCAATCGGACCTGATGATCGTGGCCGGGCGCGTTTCGCGCAAGATGGCTCCCGTGCTGCGCCGCCTGTATGACCAGATGCCTGAACCCAAGTGGGTCATCGCCATGGGCGACTGCGCCTCCTGCGGCGGAGTTTTCAACAATTACGCCATCATGCAGGGCGTGGACGAGGTGGTGCCGGTGGACGTTTATGTAGCCGGCTGCCCGCCGCGCCCGGAGGGGTTGATCCACGGCATCCTCACGCTGCACGAGAAAGTGCGCGGCGAGAAGTTCGCGCCGGAGAAAAAGAGTTAACCACGAAGGACACGAACAAGTAGACAAGTAGACAAGTAAAGGAGCACGAAGGTTTGAGAAACACAAAGAAACATTCGTGTCATTCACGAAATTCGATGCGGAAAAACTATGGATAAAAAACTGCAACCCATCGTTGAGAAACTTGAAAAGGCCTTTGGCGTGACGGCCTCCGAATATCGCGGCGATGTGACGCTGGTCATTCCAGCGGAGAAAATCGTCGCAGCCTGCGAACAGGTTCAGGGTCAGGGCTTCGAGCTGCTCTCGGCCATGACGGCTGTGGATTACTGGCCGGAGGAAAATCCGCGCTTCCACGTCGTCTACGAGTTCACCTCGGTCTCCAATAACCTGCGGCTGGAAATCCGCGTGCCGGTGCCGGGTGTGGAGCCGAAACTGCCGACCGTCTCCGGCATCTACCGCAACGCCAACTGGCGCGAGCGTGAACTGTGGGACATGTTCGGCATCAAGTTCGCGGGCCACCCTGACCTGCGCCGCATCCTGATGCCCGCCGATTGGGAAGGCCACCCGCTGCGCAAAGATTATCCGCTGGGCTACGAGGAACCGCAGTTCACCTTCAATTTCGAAGAGATTGATTTGCGCAAGCCATACGCGAAAGAGTAGGGCAGGTTTCCAAACCTGCCGAAAGCGGCGGGTAAGCCCCCTCGGGGGTGCTTCGCGAAAACCCGCCCTACTGTACTGAGGCATTATGACTGATCTGCAAGAAGTCACCATTGACGACCTGAAACACATCGTCTCCGAGCGCGCCGTCAACGGCGAGACGATGCTGCTTAACATGGGGCCGCAGCACCCGTCCACGCATGGCGTGCTGCGCCTGCTGCTCGAGCTGGATGGCGAAATCGTCGTCTCCTGCATCCCCGACATCGGTTTCCTGCACACCGGCATCGAGAAGAACATGGAGGCCAAGACCTACCAGCAGGCCGAGGTGATGACCGACCGCCTGGATTACCTCAACACGGTCGGCAATAACCTGGCCTATACGCTGGCGGTCGAAAAACTGATTGACTTGGACGTGCCGCTGCGCGCCCAAGCCATCCGCGTCATTCTGGCGGAACTCCAGCGCATCGCCTCGCACCTGGTCTGGCTGGCCACAGCCGCTCTCGACGTGGCGGCCATGTCCACCTTTCTCTACTGTTTCCGCGAGCGCGAGGCTGTCCTCGACATCCTCGAACTCTGCTCCGGCCAGCGCATGATGACCACCTACATCCGTCCCGGCGGGTTGTGGCGGGATGTGCCGGTGGAGTTCGAGAAGGCGGTGCGGGACTTCATCAAGATGTTCCCCAAACGGATTGACCAGTACGAGGCGCTGCTGACCCGTAACCCGCTCTTCCTCGACCGGACGCTGGGCATCGGAAAAATCTCCGGCGCGGACGCGCTCAACTTTGGCATGACCGGCCCCGGCCTGCGCGCCAGCGGCGTGGATTGGGACCTGCGCAAGGCGCGGCCATACTCCGGTTACGAGCAATACCAGTTCGAGGTCCCGACCCGCCCCGAAGGTGATGTGTACGCGCGTTATTTGGTGCGCATCGAGGAAATGCACCAGTCGCTCAAGATTGTCGAGCAGGCCTTGAACAAACTGCCGCTGGGCCCGGTGCGCTCGAATAATCACAAGTTCGTCCCGCCGCCGCGCTCCGAGATTGGCGTCAGCATGGAGGCGCTCATCCACCACTTCAAACTATGGACGGAGGGTTTCAATGCGCCGAAAGGCTCGGTTTATTCGGCGGTCGAATCGCCGCGCGGCGAACTGGGCGTTTATTTAGAGTCGGATGGAGACCCGAAGCCGTACCGCGTCCACTGGCGCACGCCGTCGTTTGACAATTTACAGGCCATGCCGTTGATGAGCAAGGGCGTGCTGGTCGCCGATTTGGTGGCCATCATCGGCTCGGTGGATATTGTGCTGGGAGATGTGGATAGGTGAGTGTCAAGTGTCAAGTGTTCCGGTGTCACGTGTGAGGTTTTATGCTTGCTGAAAAGTATCCTGAGGAAGTGAAGAAAATTCTGGAAAAGTATCCGCCGGAGCAGAAACGCTCGGCGGTCATGCCGCTGCTCTATCTGGCGCAGCGCGACGGCGGCTACATCACCAAAGAGGCGATGAAGGATATTGCCGCCATGCTGGAAATCGCCCCCACCGAAGTGGCCTCCATCATCGGCTTTTACACGCTGTTCCTCGACGAAGAGGCTGGCAAATACCGGATGCAGGTCTGCACTGATTTGCCCTGTGCCCTGCGCGGCGCGGACAAGTTCCTCGAGGAACTGTGCGGCAATCTCGGCGTCAAAGTTGGTGAGACCACCTCCGACGGCCTGGTGACGGTCGAGGCGGTGATGTGCCTGGCCGGGTGCGACAAGGCGCCGATGTTCCAGATGCAGTCCAGTGAAGGCCTCGAATACCACGAGAACCAGACGGTGGAGAGCGCGATGGGGCTAATCGAAGAAATACGCCGGAAAGAGCAATTCTCACAGCAGGGGTAAACACACCATGAATGAGTGTGCTGACACAGGCGCAATTCTGTCTCGAATTCGGCAACAGGCAGCCGCGGACCAACTGCGTCTTACCCAACATGCTCATCAGGAGATGACCGAAGAGGATTTTACGCTGGCGGATGTTGTTGAAGGAATTACTTCAGCAACTATTCTCGAGAACTATCCTGTACATCGTCGAGGCCCATGCTGTTTGCTCAATGGTGTAACCAAAGAAGGTCGGCCAGTGCATATTGTATGTACGGCGGTTCAGCCAGTGTTGATCGTGATCACGGTTTACGAGCCAAAGCCACCAAAGTGGCTCACCCCCACGCAAAGGAGGCAGAAATGAAGTGCAGTATCCAGGAATGCCCTGGTGAATACGAAAAACGGTTGATCGTTCATACTGTTCGCTACCACAAAGAGGTGGTCGTTTTCGATCACGTGCCTGCCGAGGTCTGTTCGGTGTGTTGTGATGTTCTATTGGATGTTGAGACGGTGAGGAAAATCGAGAACTTGCTTGAGCACCGCGTACGGCCGGTCAAAAACATTCCGTTGTACGAGTACGCGTAAATTGCCATGACCGAACATCTCCTCCTCTGTCACCGCGATATCCCCAACCTCCACAAGTTAGCCGTGTACCAGCAGCACGGCGGCTTCGAGGCCTTCAAGAAAGCCGTTACAAAGATGCAGCCCGGCGAAGTGACCGACGCGGTCAAGGCCTCCGGGCTGCGCGGACGCGGCGGGGCGGGCTTCCCGGCCGGCGTCAAGTGGTCATTCATCCCGAATAATATCTGGCCGCATTACGTGGTCGCCAACGCGGATGAGTCTGAGCCTGGCACCTTCAAAGACCGCGAGATCATGGAAAGCAATCCTTTCCAGTTTTTGGAGGGCGTGGCCATCGCGGCTTATGCTGTGCAGGCCAACGTGGCCTACGTCTACCTGCGCGGTGAGTTCTGGCCGGTGGCGGCTGAACTGGACAAGCGCATCGAAGAAATGGAAAAGGCTGGTTTTCTCGGCGACAAGCTCTTCGGCACGGATTATTCCCTGCGCATCCACACCCACCTCGGCGCGGGGGCGTACATTTGCGGCGAGGAGACCGCCCTGCTCGAATCGATGGAAGGCAGCCGCGGCCAGCCGCGCATCCGCCCGCCCTTCCCGGCGGTCTACGGTCTCTACGGCAAGCCGACCGTGGTCAACAACGTCGAGACGCTGACCAACCTCCCGCTCATCATCGCCAAAGGCGCGGGGTGGTACAAGTCGCTCGGCACAGCCGACAGCGCCGGGGTGAAGATTTTCTCGCTCTCGGGGCGCGTCAAAAAGCCTGGCAACTACGAACTGCCTTTCGGCACGACCTTCCGCGAACTCATCTGCAACTGTGGCGGCGGCATCATTGACGACCGTCCGATCAAGGCGATTATGCCCGCCGGTGCGTCCTCCGCGTTCATCGTAGCCGACGACAAAGCCCTCGACACGCCGATGGACTACGCCTCCGTCCGGGCGCTGGGCGCGGACCTCGGCTCGGCTTCCGTCATCGTCATTGATGATACCGTTTCGATTGACTGGGTCATCAACAAGACACTCCACTTCTTCAAGCACGAATCGTGCGGCAAATGCACTCCCTGCCGCGAAGGCTGCTACTGGATGCTCCACTTGATCGAGCGCATCGAGCATGGCGAGAAGACGAAGGAGAGCGTGGAACTGCTGCGCAGCGTGGCGAAACAGATGCAGAACAAGTGCCTGTGTCCGCTGGGCGAGTTTTCGACGATGGCCGTCACCACTGCGATTGAGAGATTTCCAAAAGATTTCGGTTTGGAAGATTGAAAGGTTGGAAAGTAATGAGTTGAAAAGTTGGAAGGTTGGCAAGTTGGAAAGTAATGAGTTGAAAAGTTGGAAGGTTGGCAAGTTGGAAAGTAATGAGTTGAAAAGTTGGAAGGTTGGCAAGTTGGAAAGTCGAAGAGCAGAAGGAATGGACCTTCGAAATAATAAGGGTGTGTTTCAAATGAGTTGAAAGAAAGAACGTCCCGAAGGTTGAATTGAACCAATTTAGCCGTCTTTCAAAACCTTCGGGACGGTTGTGTCAACTGAAATGAAACACACCCAAATAATAAACCTGCGAACTTCCAAACCTGCAAACCTTCTAACTTGATAACTTGATAACTTGATAACTTGATAACTTGATAACTTGCAAACTTGCTAACTTGATAACCTGCGAACGCGCAGACCGTGTTGGAGTTCATGAATGACCAAACAGGTAACACTAACCATTGACGGCCAGCAAGTCGCCGTGTCGGAAGGCACGCTGATTGTCAACGCGGCCAAGCAAATCGGCATTGACATCCCGGTCTTTTGCTACCACCCGAAGATGGAACCGGTCGGTATGTGCCGCCAGTGCCTGGTCGAGGTTGGGCGTCCGGTCGTTGACCGCGCCACCGGTCAGGTAGTGATGGAAGATGGCAAGCCCAAAATCCAGTTCGGGGCGAAACTCGAGACTGCCTGCACCACGCCTGTTTCTGATGGCATGGTTGTGCTAACGGCTTCTGAAAAAGCCAAAGCCAACCAGCGAGAGATACTTGAGTTCCTGCTCACCTCGCACCCGCTCGATTGCCCGGTCTGCGACAAGGGCGGCGAGTGCCCACTGCAAAACCTGACCCTGGCGCACGGCGCGCCCGCAAGCCGCTTTATCTATGACGAGAAACAGCACGCCGACAAGCGTGTCCCGCTCGGCGACCTCATCTGGCTCGACCGCGAGCGCTGCATCCAGTGCGCCCGCTGCATCCGCTTCCAGGATGAAATCGCGGGTGAGTCGGTGCTGGCTTTCTACCAGCGCGGCCGCGCCACCGACATCATCACCAACTCGGAGCCGGGCTTCGACTCGATCTTTTCCGGCAACACGACCGACATCTGCCCGGTCGGCGCGCTGACGACGGCGGACTTCCGCTTCGGGGCGCGTCCGTGGGAGATGAAGGCGGCCGCCTCGATTTGCTCGCAATGCCCGGTGGGCTGCAATGTCACCCTCAATACACGCCGCGAGGCGAAATCGGGCGGCAAGGTGGTCCTCAAGCGGGTCATGCCGCGCCAGAATGAAGCGGTCAACGAAATCTGGATTTGCGACAAGGGCCGTTTTGCCCATCACTTCACCGAAAACGAGCACCGGTTGGCAACGCCGCTGGCGCGCAAGGATGGCAAGTTGGCCCTGGTTTCCTGGGATAAGGCGCTGGGCCTGGTTGCCGGCAAACTGGCGGACGCCAAAGGCGAGGCGGTTGTCCTTGCCAGCGGACGCCTATCCAATGAGGATTTATTCAATCTCAAGCAACTCGCGGATGGATTGGGCGGCGAGGCGCTGTTGTACACTCAGATGGGCGGCGGCGAATTGACCACCGCGTATGGCGTCCCGGCAGGCACGAACTTTGCCGAAATGGGAATTGGAACGACCATTCTTGTGGTTGCCTCAGACCTGTACAACGAGGCGCCCATCTGGTATCTGCGCCTCAAGCAGGCCGCCGAACGCGGCGCGACGTTGATACTCGCCAATGCGCGTGAGACCAAACTCGAGAAATACTCGCAATTCGTCGTTCGTTATTCGTATGGCGATGAAGCCGAAACGATCTGCGGACTGGCAAAGAAAGCCCATGTTGGCGAGGCGATCACCTCGGCTGAGAATCTGGTTGTTCTCTATGGCAGCGACGGCCTGGGGTTGGACGGTTCGTCCGCTCTCGCCGCGGCCTGCGCCGAACTGGTCAAATCCCGCGCCGGCAAGCCGAACAACGGTCTCATCGGCGTCTGGCCGCGCGCCAACGACCAGGGCGCATGGGAATTGGGTTTCAAGCCGGTTGCCGACTTGAAGGCCGTTTTCCAGAAGGCCAATGTCGTTTACATTGCCGGCGCCGACCCATTTGGCGATAATCCCGAGCTCACATCACGCATCCCGCATCACGCATCACGCATCCCGCAGCACGCATCACGTTCCACGCATCCCGCACCTTTTATCATCGTGCAGGAACTCTTTTTAACCGAAACCGCCAAACTCGCCGATGTCATCCTGCCCGCGCAGGCCGTCACCGAGCGCGAGGGTTCGTTCACCTCGGGTGAACGCCGCGCCCAGCGCTTTTATCCGGCGGTTCCGGCGCGTGGACAATCTCGCGCTGACTTTGTCATCACTGCCCAGATTGCCGCCGAATTTGGTCTCGAACTCGAAGGCCGCTTTGCGGCGCGGGTGATGGATAAGATGGCCGCGACGGTCAAGACCTTTGCGGGTATCTCCTACCGCGAGCTGGCTGAGACAACCGAGCAGTGGCCGATCGTCGGGCGCGGCGATTTGTATTACGGCGGTACGACTTATGAGAATAAGCAGGGGTTGGGTGTGATCCTCGCCTTGTCCCCCTCTCCCACTGGGAGAGGGGCCAGGGGTGAGGGCAAGCCCCTCCGCCCGGATGAAGACCATTGGCTGGCCGTGCCGGTAACGCGTCTCTACGATTTGGGCATCACGGTTGCCACGTCCGCGCTGTTGAAGGCGCGCACCGGCGGGGCGCATATTCTTCTGCACCCCGACTCGGCGCAGAAACTGGGCCTCGCGGCAGGCGAACAGGTCGAGTTAAACGGGAACAGGCTCGAGGTCCGACTCGACCCGACCGTACCGGTTATGGTGGCGCTGGTGCCGCGCAGTATGGGCGTCCCCATCGCGGGGCCGATGGTCGCTAAGATAAAGGCTGCCTGATATTACGTTTTTGGTAGCTAACTGCGCTACCACTTACGTTTTGCGTTTTACGTAATCCGTAAAGCGCCGAAGGCCTACTCGGTAAAACGTAAAGGAAGGTTATCAATGACGTTTGCTCTGCTTATCGAATGGCTCATCAAAGGCTTTGTGCTGGTGCTGGTGCTGCTGGGCGGCTTTGCCTACCTGACGCTCTACGAGCGCAAGGCGCTGGCGCGCATCCAGGTGCGCATCGGTCCCAATCGCGCCGGCCCGTGGGGCATTCTCCAGCCCATCGCCGACGCCATCAAGTTGATTTTCAAAGAGGAACTGATACCGGCAAAGGCGGATAAACTGCTCTTCATCCTGGCCCCGGTCGTTACGCTCGTCCCGGCGCTGGTCATCACGGCGGTCGTGCCGTGGGGCAGCGAAATAATGATGTTTGGGCGCGTCATCACCCTATACATCGCCGACATCAACGTCGGCGTGCTGTACATCATGTCGGTGGCCTCGATTGCGGTCTACGGCGTGGTGCTGGCGGGCTGGTCATCCAACAACAAATATGCCATGATGGGCGGCCTGCGCTCCTCGGCGCAGATGATCAGTTACGAAATGTCGCTCGGGCTGGCCTTCATTTCCGCCATTATGCTGGCCGGTTCGATGCGCATGTTGGACATCGTCGAGGCGCAAAGAACGCTCTGGTTCGTGCTGCTCCAGCCGGTCGGGACGGCCATCTTTTTGATTGCGACGCTGGCGGAGGTCAACCGCCCGCCGTTCGACATGCCCGAGGCCGAGCAGGAACTGACCGCCGGTTATCACGTTGAGTACTCCGGCATGAAGTTTGCCCTGCTGTTCATGGCCGAGTACGACAAGATGATTGCCATCTCCGCCATCGGCGCGACGCTCTTCTTCGGCGGTTTCCGCGGCCCGTTCGTGGATACCTATCCGTGGCTCGGACCGATTTACATGCTCCTGAAACTGGTCATTTTGCTCTTCGGGATGATTTGGGTACGCGCCACCTTCCCGCGCATCCGCTATGACCGGTTGATGGCATTTGGCTGGAAGGTGATGCTGCCGCTCTCGCTGGCGATTGTCTTCATCACCGCGGCCGGCATCCTGCTGGCCGAGCAGGTCAATCCGCTCTTGATCTGGACTGTCCCGGCGCTCTCTTTACTGGCAGGTGTTTTTACGATTGCGATGATTGACCGCGAACTGAGGAGAAAAGAATATGCGCGTGCTTGAACCTCTCATCGAACTGAGGCGCGGCCTGTGGACGACGCTGCGTTCGATGTTCGAAAAGCAGGTCACGACTCAGTACCCGGAGCATAAACGCCCGGTCAAAGCGCGCTTTCGCGGCCTTCATGTGCTGAAACGCTATGACAACGGGCTGGAGAAGTGCATCGGCTGCGCGCTGTGCGCGGCGGCCTGCCCGGCGGACGCCATCTTCGTCGAGGCCTCTGAAAACAGCGCTGAGGTACGCTACTCGCCCGGCGACCGCTATGCCAGCACTTATGAGATCAACCTGCTGCGCTGCATCTACTGCGGTTTCTGCGAGGATGCCTGCCCGACCGAGGCCATCGTCCTCGGCGACCAGTATGAACTGACCTTCACGAATCGCCGCGCGGCGATCTACACGAAGGACATGTTCATCGAACCGGTCCCGGCGGCTGGCAAGCCGACCCCGCAGAAGACCGGGCCTGGCATGTTCACCCGCTCGGTGCCCGAAATGAAGGATCCCAGTGATTAGTAGATTAGTAGATTAGTAAATTAGTAGATCAGTAGAGCAGTAAATTAGTAATTTGGACTTGGCGACTAATGTACCAATCACTAATCTACTAATCCCTGATCCACTACCCAAAGGTGCTTATGGACTTAACTCTCATCTTGTTTATCGTTTTGGCTGTCGTCGCCATCCTGACCGCCCTCGGCATGTTGGCCAGTCGCAGCGCGATCTACGCGGCGCTGTTCCTGGTGCTGAACTTTGCCACGGTCGCCATCTTCTATCTCATGCTCGGCGCGCCGTTCATTGCCATGGCGCAGGTGACGGTCTACGCCGGGGCCATCATGGTGCTGTTCCTTTTCGTCATCATGCTGCTCGGCGCGGAGAAACTGCCCAAAGGCGAGGTGCTGCCCTGGCAGCGTCCGCTGGCGATTGGGCTGGCGGCGGTCCTGCTGGCGGAGGCGGGCTACCTGCTTTTCCAGCGGCTGCATATCACCGCTGGACTAGCCAACCCCGGCGCGGAGGTCAATGCGCCCGAGGCCATCCAGGCGATGGCATTGTCGCTCTTCAACCAGTATCTTTTGCCGTTTGAAGTCACCTCTGTCCTGCTGCTGGTGGCGATGGTGGGTGTGATTGTGCTTACGAAAAAAGAGAAAGGAGAATCGTGAAACGTAAAACGTAAAACGTAAAACGTAAATTACGTTTTGCGCATTACGTTTTACGGGATACGATCCGGAGACTTTCATGATACCACTGGCTTACTATCTTGCAATTTCCGCCATTCTGTTCACCCTGGGCGCTTTGGGCGTGCTTATCAGGCGCAACCCGCTGATTATCTTCATGTCGGTTGAGTTGATGTTGAACGCGGCCAACCTGGCCTTTGTGGCTTTCGCCCGCGCCTACGACGTGCTGGCTGGTCAGATTTTCGTCTTCTTCGTCATCGCGGTCGCGGCGGCGGAAGTGGCGGTCGGCCTGGCGCTGATTGTGGTCATCTTCCGCACGAAACACAGCATTGATGTGGACTTGATGAATAGTCTAAAAGGATAGAGAGTAGAGATTAGAGAGCAGAGACAGGTCTCCGTTCTCTAATCTCCTGCTGGGCAACACGGAGAACGTTCATGATTATAGACACCATAGTTGGAGTTGACGATTTTCGGCAGTGTAAAGCATTGCTGGGAAAAGAAAGCAAATGGGAAGTTTGGCTTGAACATTATTATTCTCATTACGCCAATGTGTTTGACACGTTCTTGAAACGCTTGTATTTGGCCGAATTGGAAAGTTGGCGAGAACATGTTGAGATGCTCGACTTCGATGCTGCTCTCAAAACCGCCGAGAAATTTCTTTATGAAGATGGAGTTAAGCGGACAGAAAATTTGCTCGCTACGGCTGAGAGAATATGTCCCATTGATACCAATTATGTTCTTTATTTGCTGATTGGATTGGGTCATGTTGACGGTACCGCGATGGTCGTCAATCCGTCTTTTCTCTATGTAGGCCTTGAACGTTATGTATCTTCTGAGCAATTGGAATATCTTGTTCCCCATGAATACAATCACCTGGTTAGAATGACAACGCTTTACGACATTGAAGATACCCAATTTCAGCCAACGTTTGGCGATTTTGTCATTGCTGAAGGTTTGGCAACGTTTTTTTCCGGCTGGGTTCATAGGATAGGTATGCCTTCTGATCTTGCACAAACTCTGATGATGACTGGCAAGAATCTCGAAAAGTGCCATGAACAGAGAGAAATTTTATTTGACCAGATTTTTAAACGTTGGAATACACCTATGACCCCAACAACCTATGGAGAATTTGCAAAGTATTTATTTGCTGCTGGAAGTGATTCAACTACCCCTGAACGTAGTGGATATTATGTCGGAAACCAAATCATCTGTGATTTGATAGCCCGAAAACACGACATTGTCAATCTTACAAAAATACCGACAACCACAATCTTGGAGTTATATCAGTCATAGGGTTGCTGGAGACAAACATGCTTATGAGTGAAACAATGATTTCAACCTTTTTCAATCTCGTTCCCCTGATCGTCTTCTTCCCCGTTATTGGGCTGCTGATCAATATCGTCTTCGGCGGCTGGATGAAGGAGAAGGCCATTGGCTGGCTGGCAAGCGCGGCATCCGGGCTGGCTTTCGTCGTCTCGGTTTTGCTGGCAGTTTCATTGTCCGGCGCGCACGGCGAGGCGCAGGTCGTCCCGTTCGCCGAGTGGATCCGCATCGGGGAGTTAAACATCCCGTGGAATTTCCGTGTGGATACGCTCTCGGTGACGATGATGCTGGTCGTCTCCGGCGTCGGGACGCTGATCCACATCTACGCCATCGGTTACATGCACGAGGATGTGCGCTTCAAGAATGACCCCGGACGTTTCCGCCGCTTTTTCGTCTTCCTGAACCTGTTCATCGCCATGATGATGATCCTGGTCAGCGGCGACAGTTACTTGATGCTGTTCGTCGGCTGGGAGGGGGTGGGGCTTTGCTCCTTCCTGCTGATCGGCTTCTGGTACGAGATGGACACGCTCGGGCGGCCTTCGTGGGCCAACTCGGACGCGGCCAAGAAAGCATTCGTTGTCAACCGCATTGGCGACCTGGGTTTTATCCTCGCCGCCATGACCATGTTCTGGTATTTCGGCAGCCTGCAGTTTGGCGAGGTGTTTGCCAGAGCGGAAGAAATCGCCGCCGCGCAGCCGCTGGTGATGATTGCCATCACCTTGTTCATGCTTATCGGCGTGGCGGGCAAATCCGCGCAAATCCCGCTCTACGTCTGGCTGCCGGACGCGATGGCCGGCCCGACGCCGGTCTCGGCACTCATCCATGCCGCGACGATGGTGACGGCGGGCGTCTATCTGGTGGCGCGCTCTGCGCCGCTTTACACGCTGGTGCCGCAAGCGCAATATATTGTCGCGCTGGTCGGCGCGCTGACGGCGCTTTTCGCAGCGACGATCGCCGTCGGGCAGTACGACATCAAGAAGGTGTTGGCTTACTCGACCATCAGTCAACTTGGCTTCATGGTCGCGGCGGTCGGGATGGGCGCATATGTAGCGGGGATGTTCCATCTGGTGACGCATGCCTTTTTCAAGGCGCTGCTCTTCCTCTCCGCTGGTTCGGTCATCCTGGGATTGGAGCGCGGGCATCATCATCTGGCTCACCACGGAAGGCATGGGAGTCCGAAGTCTCCGACTTCGGATAGCGACCCCCGAAGTCAGGAGACTTCGGACTCCGGGCACCACGAGGAAGTCCGCCGCGCTGAGCCTGTCGAAGCGTTCGACCCTGGCGACATGCGCAACATGGGCGGGCTGCGCAAAACGATGCCGGTCACTTTTTGGCTGTATCTCATCGGCACGCTGGCATTGGCCGGTATCTTCCCGCTGGCCGGATTCTGGTCGAAGGACGAGATCCTGGCGGATGCGCAGTTGCATTATCCGCTGGTTTACATCCTGTTGACGATTGCCGCCTTCTTCACCGCATTCTACATGGGGCGGCAGATCTGGATGGTCTTCTTCGGCAAGGCGCGCCACGATGCGGCTGCCCACGCCGAGGAGAGCAAACTGATCGTCACCGCGCCGCTGATGGTGCTGGCGGGACTGTCCATTTTTGGCGGGGCGCTCAACCTGCCATACCTGCACACCTTCACCCACTGGCTGGGATACACGCTGGGCGGCGAGGGAGCGCAGGCGGTCGCTGAAGGCGCGGCGCACGTGACCGAGGTCACGCCCTGGTACGTGCTCGGCGGGCTGAACCTGGCTGTGGCGGGACTTTCCACCCTCCTGGCGCTGGCCGCGATTTACTTCTCGTGGCTGATTTACGGGCGCAAGCCGCTCGCCGCCGGTCAGAAAGACCCGTTGAAGAAGGGGCTCGGTTTCATCTTCACCGGCATGGAGCGCAAGTGGTTCGTGGACGAAATCTATTGGGCCGCCTTCGTGGACCGTTACGTGGACATCTCGCGCTTCCTGGCGGATGTGATTGACGGGCGCTTCTGGCACGACTGGTTCCACGACAAGCTGCTGGCCGGCACGTACAACTGGTTGAGCCGCGTCGCCCTGGACAAGGTGATAGACACGCGCGGCATTGACGCCTTCTTCAATGGCCTGGGTGAACTGACCAAGCAGGCCTCAACCAACCTGCGCCGCCTGCAGAACGGCTTTGTGCGCAGCTACGCGCTGGCGGTGCTGTTTGGCGTGGTTGCGATATTAGGATATTTGCTCATTCGTTAGCATGTTACACGTTACACGTTACACGTTACACGTTAGAACGTTAGAACGTTGGAACGTTAAACGTGCAAACGTGTAAACGTGAAAACGTGCAAACGTGTAAACGGAGAACGGACTATGGACTTCTTGACCAATCCCTTGAATCTCGTCACCCTCTTCCCTCTCGTCGGCGTGCTAGCGCTGCTCTTCATACCCTCCGGGAAGAAAAATCTACTGCGCTGGACGGCGCTGCTCGCTTCGCTTGCCACCTTCGGCCTGTCCATTTGGATGCTGACCATGTTCAACAAGTCCAACCCCGACTTGCAGATGGTCATCAGCCTGCCCTGGATCCAGGTCGCCGGCTGGAACATTCACTACGCCATGGGCGTGGATGGGCTGTCCATCCTGCTCGTCCTGCTGACCACCTTCCTGACCCCCATCTCCATCCTCTCCACCTGGACGGCGGTCGAGGAGCGCGTCAAAGACTTCATGCTCTTCTTCCTGTTGCTCGAAGTGGGCATGTTGGGCGTTTTCATGGCGCAGGATCTGTTCCTGTTCTACATCTTTTGGGAATTCACCCTCGTGCCGATGTATTTCCTGATCGGCGTCTGGGGCGGGCCGAGGCGCATCTACGCCGCGATCAAGTTCTTCCTGTACACCATGGCCGGTTCCATCCTGATGTTGCTCGCTATCCTGTGGCTGGGGATTTACCAGGAGACGTTCAGCGTGCCGGAACTGATCGCCAAGGGCGGCATCCCGGCCGATACCCAACTCTGGCTCTTCCTGGCTTTCGCCGCGGCGTTTGCCATCAAGGTCCCGATGTGGCCGCTGCACTCCTGGCTTCCCGACGCCCATGTCGAGGCCCCGACCGCCGGTTCGGTCATCCTGGCCAGTGTCCTGCTAAAAATGGGCACTTACGGCTTCCTGCGTTTCAACCTGCCGATGTTCCCGCAGGCGGCAATCCAGGCCGCCCCGTGGATGGCGCTGCTGGCCGTGATCGGTATCCTCTACGGCGCGGCGGTTTCGTATGCGCAGAAGGATGTCAAGAAACTGGTCGCCTACTCCTCGGTCAGCCACCTGGGTTTCGTCATGCTCGGCCTGTTCGCCCTCAATCCGCTGGGTATTCAGGGCGGCATTTTGCAGATGATCAACCATGGCCTGAGCACCGGAGCCTTGTTCCTCCTGGTCGGCATGATCTACGAACGCCGCCACACGCGTGAGGTGGAGGCCCTCGGCGGCCTGTGGAAGGTGATGCCCGTCTACGGCGCGTTGACCCTTATCGTCGCCCTGTCCTCGATGGGACTGCCCGGGCTGAACGGGTTCGTCGGCGAGTTCGTCATCCTGCTCGGCGCGTTCGGCTCAACGGCCATCGGGACGCCCTGGTACGCCGGCCTGGCCGCGCTGGGCGTCATCATGGCCGCCATCTACATCCTGTACATGTTCCAGAAGATGTTCCTCGGCCCGCTGGATAAAGAAGAAAATAAAAAACTCAAGGACCTCAACTGGCGCGAAATCGCTACCCTCGTCCCGATATTGATCTTCATTTTCTGGATTGGCCTCTACCCCAAGCCATTCTTTGATCTGATGGCCCCGGCGGTGACAAAGATTCTAGGGGTGTTACAATAGGCCAGGGAAAGGAACGGAAACGCTATGGACAAAAGTAGTGAAGCGCGTGTCACAAGTATCTCCAAGGCACGGACGCTGGAGGAGATTGCTGAGTTTTGGGACACACACAGCCTGGCCGACTATGCGGATCAGATCCACGAGGTTGAGTTTGAAGTCAGGGCCAGTCGCCGCCGCCGTGTGACACTCGACCCTGGAGTGTTCGGAAGGATAGAGACTCAGGCTCATCAGCGCGGCATCTCATCTGAAACACTGGTCAACCTGTGGCTGGCTGAACGGCTGCAACAGGCAAATTAAGCTGAAATATTTGGGAGCCTGCTCTATGAGTTTGTCCGATCTCCTCTCCATCCTCCCCCTCGCCATCCTGACGGGCTGGGCATGCGCCCTCTTGCTGGTTGACCTCTTTATCCCCAAAGGACGCAAGAGTTGGACGGCTTTGCTGGCCGCCGTCGGCCTGGCGCTGGCGATGGGACTGACCCTCTCGCAATCTGGCCGCGAGATATCCGCCTTCGGCGGGATGGTCACACTGGACGGCTTCTCGACCTTCCTCAACATCCTCTTTTTGGCAACCGGTCTGCTTGGCATCGCCATCGCTTACGGCTACCTCAAGCGCATGGGCCTCGAACGCGGCGAGTATTATGTCCTGATGCTCTTCAGCATTTCCGGTATGATGCTGATGGCGCAGGCCGCCGACCTGATTGTCATCTTCCTGGCGCTGGAACTGCTCTCCATCCCGCTTTACGTGCTGGCCGCCTTCGCCCGCCCGCGCGCCGACTCGGAGGAGGCCGGTCTCAAATACTTCCTGCTCGGCGCATTCGCCACCGGCTTCGTCGTCTACGGCATCGCCCTGGTCTTCGGCGCGACGGCTAGTACTTCACTGGCGGGCATCGTGTCAGCTTCCTTCGTGGATCTTTACAACCCGACCCTCATGCTGATCGGCGCGGCGCTGATCCTGGTCGGTTTCAGTTTCAAGGTCGCCGCGGTGCCGTTCCACATGTGGACGCCGGATGTCTACCAGGGCGCGCCGACGCCGGTGACCGGCTTCATGGCCGTCGGGGCGAAAGCCGCCGGGTTTGCCGCCCTGCTGCGCGTCTTCGTCACCGCCTTCCCGTCCCTCGACGTGGACCTGGTCCCGGTGCTGTGGGCGTTGGCCGCGCTGACGATGGTCATCGGCAACCTGGTCGCCATCTCGCAGACCAACATCAAGCGTATGCTGGCTTATTCCAGCATTGCCCACGCCGGATACATCCTGATGGCCTTCGTCCCGTATGGCCAGCCGCAGGTCATGCCAGATGCGGTCGCTTCGGCGCTCTTCTATCTGGTCGCCTACGCCCTGACCTCCTTCGGTGCCTGGTCGGTGGTCATTGCGCTGGAAAAACCTGATGCCCAAGGATTGGAGATCAGTGATTACGCCGGTCTCGGGCGGCGCAAACCGGCCCTGGCCGCGGCGATGACGATTTTCATGCTCTCGCTGACCGGCATGCCGCCCACGCTGGGGCTGGTGGGCAAGTTCTACCTGTTCCGCACGGTCATCGAGGGCGGCTTCATCGGGCTGGCGGTCATCGGCGTGCTGACCTCGCTCATCTCGGCATACTACTATCTGCGCGTAGTGGTGACGATGTACATGCGCGAGGGCGAGCCGCAGGTCGAGGGTGAATCCTGGCTGGATTTGACCACGCTGGGCGCGGCCGTCGCCATCGTGGCGCTGAGTTTCCTGCCGGCCGCGCTGTTTGCGCTGGCGAGTGCAGCAGTAATAAGATTGTTCTAATGCAGGGACTTGCTACCGTACATTTCTTAACGCGAATGCCGCGAATGGACAAATGGCGCGAATAAAGCCAAAAAATATTCGCGAAATTCGCTCATTCGCGTCATTCGCGTTGAAATTCACCTGCTCGGACAAAACTGTACGGTAGAGAATCCGCTGATAATCATTGCGTGTGCATCAGCAACCTTGCGCACCACCAACGCGGGCTTGTGACAGTAAAAATCAACGACGCAGCCCTGCAATGACCCGCCTCTGGCGCTGCCCATTTAGATTCACTCTGGCAACTGCCACGGATAGATTAATCCGACTTCCCCTGAAGTCCCATTCAATCCAACAACCAAATAACCCTCTACGCCAAAGGATTCTTTCCAAGTGTGAATACCTGTCGGAAGATTTCTTGGGAAACTTAATTTTGCTTCTATCGGAATAACATTTTTTCCAGAACGCAGGACAAAGTCCACCTCTTTCTTATCCTGTGTGCGCCAATAAAACACATTGTCTCTGCCATGCGCTTTTATCAATTCTGAAAATATGCTGGTTTCAAACACGGATCCCAATACTTCCTTTTGTAATTGTTTGAGCCACAGCATCTGCATGAGACCTGTGTCGTAGAAAAAAATCTTGGGGGTCTTGGTCAATTCCGAGCGAAGGTTTCGGCTGTAGGGACGCACGAGCCGAAGGATATAGGTTTGTTCCAGCAAAAACAAATATCGCTCCACAGTTTCCCGCGAGAGCGAGCAGGTATTGGATAACTCGCTGACATTCAACAAATTTCCGCTTTGCGAAGCCAGGATTTCCAGCAGACGGTTGAATTTGTTGACATCCCGGATCTCTGCCAGGTCGCGGATATCCTTGCGGATGTAGGTGTCAATGATCTGTTGCAGGTATCTTTCCTTCATGCTGACTTCGGGAGTAAGCACGATTTTAGGATAACCGCCATACATTGCAAACTCAGTAAACAGGGACTTCAATTCGGCGGTTTTCTTTTCGGTGTATCGCTCGGCTGGGACAAACGGGATGTTTCGGAACAGCAAAAATTCCCGAAATGACAGCGGATAAATCTCGAAGTTGACCGTCCTGCCGACCAGCGAATCCTTGAACTTGCTCTTCATCTCGAAACTGGACGATCCCGAAACGATGACCTTCAAATAGCGATGGTGATCCGCCAGCAGTTTCAAAAAGGAGGATGGATTGGCAAGATATTGAATCTCGTCAATCAGCGCAAAAAGTTTCCTCCCCGATTTCTTGAAAGCGGACAAGTCGAATCCTTGTTCCCCCAAATATGTGACAAATTCATCCACGCCCCTGTCCAGCGTGGACACGAAACGGCTGTCCTCAAGGTCAATGTAATAGACGCGTTCGCCTGCCGTTTCGAGTTGATCCTGCAAATACATCAGAATGGAAGTTTTCCCCACCTGCCGCGCGCCGTGAATGACAACGATGTCGTCCGAGCGAAGATACTTGGAGATTTCATCTACGACATTTCGCTTGAAAAGGGAAGTAGACATGGGCAAACTCCTTTGTAATCCACCCTATTTTATATCAATTAATTTTCAGGGTCAACCATGAAAATTATTGAGAACCATCTCTTTGATCTTCCCCACCACCGCGGACAAGTTCCTCACGACCTCATCATTCCGAATGCGGACAATGCTTCGACAGGCTCAGCACAAGTCCTCAACCCCATCTCACGCAAAACCTTCTCCCGCCTGGCATCCTCCTCCTGTTGCAGATCATGGATATCCCCATCCACTTCAACAACCAGCGCGGACTTGTGACAATAGAAATCGACAATGAATCCCTGAATGACTTGCTGCCTCCGAAAGTGGACTCCCCATCCTCAGACCTGACGGGTTTCCGTAAAAACCGCAATTGACCGAGTACCCCGCCAAACGAAGAAGTCCAATTGAATTGTGCCGCGATAAAACCTGCCAGCCTCTTCCCACGCCCGTTTGGATGGAATCTATCCCGCGTTGAAACAAATTTCTATGACCCTTAACGCCCAAACGGCTACGCGTCTTCTCGTAAGGGATATGTCGTATAATAGCATTGTGAACATTGATGAAATTCGCTCACTGATTTTCTCGGAACTGACCTCATTGGGTTTTCAGCTCAATGAGCAAGGGGAGATTCTCGTTTCTTTTGCATCGAAAGAAGACGCAAAACGCTTACATCGCCCGGCGCGGTTTTACTGGTCTATTCCATACTCGCATGGCTTTGGCCGCAGGTTGCGATTCCTGATTCTAGATTCAAGTAATGGAAAATTGATTGGTATTTTCGGTTTGCAATCGCCTCCGATTACATTTCCAGTTCGGGATAGATTGTTTGAATACCCATTAGGACAGAAAGAGATACTTGTCAATCAGACAATGGATATTTTCACGCTAGGCGCACTGCCACCCTACAATCGCTTACTTGGGGGGAAGCTGGTGGCAATGGCCGTTTGCGCCAATGAGGTGCGGGAGGCCTACCGCTTGATTTACAACGGGCGGGTAACGGAAATGGAAAAGCGTGTTTTGCCCGCTCATCTAGTTGCGCTTACTACTACCAGCGCTTTTGGCCGAAGTTCGATTTATAATCGCCTGAAATACAAAGGTCACCTCTTAGCCGAATCGCTCGGTCTTACCAATGGCTACGGCAATTTCCACCTGCAAAGGCTGTACCCGTTATTCAAAGAATATCTGGAATCTATCGGGGTAGATACCAAAGGCGGATATGGCACTGGTCCCAAGCGTTCTTGGCAACTTATGCGTTTGGCGCTCGATCGCTTGGACATTTCAGCAGACTTGCTTAAGCATGGTATTCAACGCGAAGCGTTTCTTTTCCGCCTTGTTGATAATCTGGGTGAATATATGTGTGGCAACACACAAAATCCTGGCTACAAAGAACTGCCTTTTGCAGATCTGGCTACACACTGGCAAGAACGCTATCTCTTGCCGCGCTCTGAACGTGTAGATGGCTGGCATCGTTGGGACAGGCAGGACATTCTCAAAGACATCACAACGATTACCGAAACCGAACATGCCCGAAGCAACTAACACACCCTTTGCTGAATTACCCGCCGCGCTGGTTGATGAAGTGCTGACACAAACCAAAGATGTCAGCCAGCGATTGCTTTCTGCTTTTGGTGATCTAAAAGCCAAGAAAGAAACTTGGCGTAGTGAGTTGTCCAAAAAGGATTTAATTCAAAAGCAAGCCGCTCTACCTTTTGTCAATACCCCTACAACCTGCGGCGTAGATGGAAGCATGGCAATCGAACGCCTACTCGCGCTAGACTTGGTAGCAGTCGGCGCGGTGGCTGTCGAGGGTCTTACACCGCCCTCCGAAGCGCGCTATTGGCCTGAACCGCGTCATTTGGTTTATGTCAATACTGAAATCCATCATGCCGATACTGGCTCAGTGTTGCGAGGCATCATGGCGGGCAATGAAATGCAACTTGCAAAAGATGCCCCTCACGAAGTTGTCTTTCTGGATGGCTCGCTAACCACACCAACTATCTTTTTTAACTAACCAAGCATTGAACAAAGTGGTGGAAGCGACTCACCTGCGCGTGAGCAAATATCTACTCGAATACATTCTCCCTTACTTGGAGGCCTATCGCACGATTTTGCAATCTACACGTTCCGATCATTTTTGGGTGGCAATGCCCAAATATACAACTAAGCGCGAGGTTGGCGAATTGGCGGGTTGGCACAGCGCTTACGAAGATCGGGGAATATTGAGTCTGGTTATGGAACCAGGCGAATATACCCGTCCCATGTCATTGACCGCTCCTGAAAATCCATGGCATATCAACCTTTCTCCCATCAAGGAAGGTAAGGAACAGACAAAAAAGGTGGTGGATGAAATCACCAAACTTCTCAATGGGGTTAAAGTCATCTACTATCGCCCTGTTCAGTCGGTAAAAGTTCAATCGAGGCAATTGTCAAGAAGGCTCTAACCGCTTTTGGCAACAATAGCCGTCCTGTCATTGTGGTTGACCTTTCCAAACGACCAAGCGGAATTTCAACAGGAGTGTGGGATGAAAAAATCAAACCACTACTGATAGACGCTTTCTTGGGTGTTCTAATTCGAGAGGCCGAATACTCCTATCAGGGCGAAAAAAGCCTCAACACTCTGGTTGTGCTTGACGAAGCCCACCGTTTTGCCCCGCAAGAACGCGACAACAATGAACGCAAACAGCGTATCAAACGCAATCTGGTGGACGCTGTTCGTACAACGCGCAAATATGGCTTGGGCTGGATGTTCTTAAGCCAGACTCTTTCCAGTCTGGACAACGAAATCGTCCAGCAATTGCGAATTTCATTCTTTGGCTTTGGGTTGAGCATGGGAACGGAGTTCAGGAAATTGCAGGAATTGGTAGGCGGTAAAGGAGAATATTTGAAACTCTATCAACAGTTCCGTGACCCACACTCATCCTTTGACACAGCCAGCCGAGAGTATTCCTTTATGACCATTGGTCCCGTCTCGCCACTCTCATTTGCAGGAACGCCCTTGTTTCTTAATGCTTTTAGTGAGGCAGAGGCGTTTATCTCAGCAAATGGTTTGATAACACAAGGCAAAATGCTCTAATTTCATCAACAGGCCAATGGCATCTTTGACAAATTACGCTCTTGATAAATACGCCAACCAATCCCCAATTACCAACCGCCATGTCCAACGAATCCCTCGTAATTTACTCAATGAATCGGGTCTGCAGAATCGTCCCTCCCAACAAACAAATCCTGCGCGACATCTCGCTCGGCTTCTACTACGGCGCCACCTTCGGTCGGCGTGCTCGGACTCAACGGCGCGGGCAAGTCCACGCTCCTGCGCATCATGGTGGGCGTTGATAAGGACTACATCGGCGAGATCTCCATGTCCAAGGGCTACACCGGCGGTCTGCTCGAACAGGAACCCAAACTCGATGAAACGAAAACCGTCATCGAGGTGGTGAGAGAGACGGTGCGGCCCATCGTCGAAATGCTCGCGCGCTTCGATGAGGTCAACGCCAGGTTCGCTGAACCGGATGCGGATTTACCCTTCGGGTACGATGTCGACGCGCTCATTGCCGAACAGGCCAAACTCCAGGAAGGACTGGACAAGGTGGACGCCTGGAACCTGGACTCGCACCTGGAACTCGCCATGGACGCGCTGCGCTGTCCGCCTGCGGATACGCCCATCAAAATTCTATCGGGTGGGGAACGACGCCGCGTCGCGCTCACCCGACTCCTGCTCACCGAACCGGACATCCTCCTGCTCGATGAACCGACCAACCACCTCGACGCCGAGCCTGTGGCGTGGCTCGAACATCACCTGCGCGACTACAAAGGCACGGTCATCGCCGTCACCCATGACCGCTACTTCCTCGACAACGTGGCCGGCTGGATCCTCGAGCTGGATCGCGGCTACGGCATCCCGTGGAAGGGCAACTACTCCTCGTGGCTGGCGCAAAAACAGGAGCGCATCCGCCTGGAAGAGAAATCCGAATCCAAACGCCAGAAGACCCTCGAACGCGAGCTGGAGTGGATTCGCATGTCGCCGAAGGCGCGGCAGGCCAAAGGTCAGGCGCGCGTTTCGGCCTACGAGCGGCTGTTGAGCCAGGAGACGGAGAAGCGTCGCGAGGAGCTGGAAATCTACATCCCGCCCGGCCCGCGCCTCGGCGATATCAGATTGACGCCGATGGTTATGTGACCCGTTCGATATGGACAGATAGAGACGTCAACGGGAATATCATCCAGCAATCCGTGACGATTGGCAATTATTCCGCCAACTTAACGACAGGCGACGCGGGATACAACGACAACATCCGCTATCGCTTCTCGGCGGATATGCTCACAGCGGATTTGAATAGTGCCGCCCGATACAACAGCCGGGTGACACGCGATGAAACAACCTGTGATGACGGCTCGCCCTGCCTGCTGGTCACAGTGCTGGATACCTTTGGCGCGGCCATCCAAAACCCCGGCGAGGCGCAAGCCTTCAGCGGTTTCTTGCGGCGAACATGGCTCAACCTGCAAAGCGGGCAACAGGTGAAGTTTGAGTCGTTTTGGGTATTGGATAATGGTCAGGAGCGCGTGGACTTTACGCAGCGGACGTTGCTGGTGGAGAAAGTTCAAACCGCGCCGCAGTGGGTGTTGGATTTGCTGGCGAAGGTGGTTGCGCCGTAGGGGGCGCAGTGAAGCTGGCTACAGCTCAGGCGCCCGCCTCGCGATGCGATCCTTCGCACGCTCAGTGAACTCCGCCAGCGGAATGTTGTTCTGCTGACTGCCATCCCGGACGCGTAACGAAACCTGTCCCGCGTTCATCTCGTTCTCGCCGACGACCAGCATGTACGGCACCTTCATCAGTTGGGCATCGCGGATCTTGGCATTCATCCGCTGCGCGTCCACGTCCGCGCTGGCGCGGACGCCCTGCTCGCGTAATTGCTGGACAATCCCCTCGGCGTACTTGTTCTGGTTGTCGGTGATCGGGATGACGCGCACCTGTTCCGGCGAGAGCCAGACCGGGAAATTGCCGGCGTAATGTTCGAGCAGGAAGCCGATCATGCGCTCGTGGGTGGAGAGGGGCGCGCGGTGGATGCAGAGCGGCGTCTCCTCGACCCCGTTCCGGTTCATAAAAACGAGGTCGAAGCGCGCCGGTTGGGCAAAGTCCACCTGGTTGGTGGCCAGTGAGAATTCCTTGCCGATCACGCTCCAGATCTGCACGTCAATCTTCGGGCCGTAGAACGCGGCCTCATCCACCGCTTCCACGAACGGGACGTTGTGCTTCGTCATCGCGTCGCGCACCATCTCTTCCGTCTTGAGCCACAGGCGTTCGTTGTCCACGTACTTCTTGCCCAGTCCTTCTTTGCCGTGCAGGCTCAGGCGCATGACGTATTTCTGGATGCCGAACAATTCGAAGTATTTGTGATACAACGCGATCACGGCCATGAATTCCTGCTCGAACTGCTCCTCGGCGCAGTAGATGTGGGCATCGTTCATCTGCATCGAGCGGACGCGCATCAGGCCGAACAACTCGCCGGATTTCTCGTAACGGTAACAGGTGCCGTACTCGGCCAGGCGCAGCGGCAGGTCGCGGTAGGAGCGCGGCTTGGCGGCGTAGATCTTGTGGTGCATCGGACAGTTCATCGGCTTGACGTAGTACTTCACGCCTTCCAGTTCCATGGGCGGGTACATGCTCTCGGCGTAATAGGGCAGGTGGCCGGAATGCAGGAACAGGTCTTCCTTGCTGAGATTCGGCGTGCGCACGCGCACGTAACCGGCCTTTTCTTCCATTTCCTTGGCCAGTTTTTCCAGCTCTTCGATGAGCACGCCGCCGCGCGGCAGCCAGAGCGGCAGGCCAGGACCGACTTCTTTATCGAAGACGAAGATTTCCAATTCCCTGCCCAGTTTGCGGTGGTCGCGTTTCTTGGCCTCTTCCAACAACCACAGGTATTCTTCGAGTTCCTTGGCTGTCCGCCAGGCCGTGCCGTAGATGCGCTGGAGCATCGGGTTCTTCTCGTCGCCGCGCCAGTACGCTCCCGCCACCGACATCAGTTTGAAAGCCGCCGGGTTGATTTTACGCGTCGACTCGACGTGCGGGCCGCGGCACAAGTCGGTAAACGTGTCGTGCTGATAAATCGAGAGTTCCGGCTTTTCTGCCAGCGGCTCCCCGTACTCGTCGAAGGCGCCTTTTTCCAGACCCTCGATCAATTCCAATTTGTAAGACTGGTCTTTGAAAATCTGGCGGGCTTCCTCCGCGGAAATAACCTTTTTCTGGAAAGCATGGCCTCCGGCAATGATCTGGCGCATCCGTTTTTCGATCTTTTCCAGGTCTTCGAGCGCGATGGCTTGCGGCAGGTCGAAGTCGTAATAGAAACCATTTTCGACCGGCGGGCCGATGGTGTATTTGGCATCCGGGAACATCTCAACCACCGCCTGCGCCATGACGTGCGCCGCCGAGTGGCGGATGCGGTAGAGATCAGAGTCTTCGTATTTTTCCTGAGCTTGCGCGTAGCGTGCCATTCTCGATTCCTTTCTTGACGATGGACGGTAGACTGAGGACCGAAGACCGTTGTCCATCTTCCACGGTCTGCCGTCTAAAATAAAAAAACTCTCGCCCGAACACGGGGCGAGAGTTTGACTCACGCGGTTCCACCCGAATTGTAAGTCGAAATTAATTTCGACCTACCACTCTTCAGCCGATAACGGGGTCAACCGTTTCACATACTGACTGATCACTGTTTACTGAACACTGATCACTGTTCTGCTTCACGCTCGCGGGTGGTTTTCGGCGACTGTTTCTGGAAGCGGCTCTCAATCACTGGCCTCTTCTCCCTGTCAGAACGATGGTCACGTACTCGTCCCGGTCATCGCGTTACGTGTTTACTTGTCTACTTGTCTACGTACCCAGTGGGCGGAATAGGGCTCGAACCTACGACCTCACGGATGTCAACCGTGTGCTCTAACCAACTGAGCTACCCGCCCGGATAACGAGCTTTATTATACCCAGTACTTGTCAAAACGACAATGCTCGGCTAAAGACGACTTCTAGTCGCCGGACAGAGGAAAAAGAAGCTCCCCATCCGGCGGGGGAGCCTTGGATCTCAAACCTTTCTACCGAGTAGTCCTTCGGCTGCTATGTCTTCTTCAGCACCGGCAGGCCATTGACTGTTTCACTAACTTTGTAGCCCTGAGGCACCGCCTCCAATACGCCCGCTTTCTTCTCCTTGGCGAAGAAGTAGAGCGTCTGAGTTTTACCTGTCTTTGTTGTAGTCGCCTTGGCGTGCAAGAAGTAGATGACGCCGCGTTTATTGGTATAACTGAATGCCATATCAACCTCCATTTCAGCGCAAGCCCTGAACTGATCTTTCGAGCACAGGTGGATGAGATAGTTTCATTATACAGCAATTGGGCAGGCTGACAATATCCATTTTGCGCCCAGACTTCCGAAGTCTCTAAACGGCGCAACAGGTGCGGTATAATCCCCGCCTGTGAGCAAGCCAAAATTGCCCGAAGAACTCTCGGAACAGGAACTACGCCGCCTGCTGCTGGATAAACGGCGTGTCGTCTGCCGGCAGCGACTGGAACGCTTCCGCCGCACCGGCCGGGCGGTGATGCTGGCGCCTGACCTGCCGCCAGCCGCTCTAGAAGAGTGGCGCACAAGCCCGCTGGACGAGACGCCGGAAGAAAGCCGGCTGCCTGAATCAGCCAGGTCCCCGCGCCGCCGCTGGATGGATCGTATCCTGCTGGTTGTGGAGGTCCTGGCTGTGCTGGGACTGGCCGGCATCCTGTTCAATGGGATGGGTTTACTGCGCACACTGAATCAAGAGGTGGCTGCCGCGTTGCAACAGCCGACGCTCTCGCCCACACCGCTCATCACCGCAGTCGTCCTGCCCTCCGGCCATACGCCGCCCACTTCGCACGGCGGCGCGCAACCCAACGAGGCCGAGATCCCCGAACACCTGCGCCCGCTGGTGCAGTCGTTGGCCAACCTGCCCATCCCGACGCCCGGCCCAGAGCAGGCGATACGCATCCAGATCCCAGCTATCCAGGTGGATGCCCCAGTCGTTCAGGGCGTTGGCTGGGACCAGTTGAAGAAGGGCGTCGGCCAGTATATTGGTTCAGCCAACCCTGGTCAAACCGGTAACCTGGTGCTTTCTGGGCACAACGATGTTTATGGAGAAGTATTCAGAAGGCTGGATGAACTCGAACCCGGAGATACTATTATTACATTCACCATAAACCGGCAATACGTGTATGTCGTCAGCGGCCGCCAGATTGTCGAACCGACCCAGGTCGAGATCATGGCGCCGACCAGCGACCCGACGCTCACATTGATTTCCTGTTATCCTTATTTGATTGACAACAAACGTATCGTTGTCTTCGCAAAACTTCAAAATCCGTAGGAGAACCCATGAGCAAGAAAAGTAAACGTCAAGCCAACCGGCCCGCATCCGCCTCAGCTTCTTTGTCCGCCAGGACGGAATTCAACCCGGATTACAGCATCGTCAAGCGTGAATTGAAGCGCATCGGCGTTCTGGCCGGTTCGTTCATTGTCATTCTTCTCCTCCTGGCCCTCTTCCAGAACCAGATTCTGGCAATCTTCCTGAAGTAGTACCTTACAAGTGAAATCCTTGTTTTTTGGGCAAGAATTTTCACCACAAAGGTCACCCTGGCCTAGCCCGCCAGGGCAGGCAAAGGGACACGAAGGTTCTTGAGGTTTTCCTTTGTGTATCTTCGTGTCCTTTGTGGTAAATCTCTTAGTTCCGGCTCGTCCGGGTTAGGTTCTACTTCGAGAAAGTCCATTGAAATGCCCTTTGGTTTCAGTTATTTTGTAACAGATTTTGTTTTTCTTGGCGTCTTGGCGTCTTCGCGTTAAAATTTTTGCTTTTTGCCGAGTAGGCCTTCGGCAGTGGACTCAATCATGGAAAAGGAAAGTCTGATTCTCACTGGACAATAAGATGACGACAAGCGTCGTGATCGTAGATGACCATCCCATCGTCCGCGCCGGGATGCGCGCCATCCTGGATTCCGCCAGTGATATCGTCATCCTGGGCGAGGGGGTGAATGGCGCCGACGCCCTGCGCCTGGTGGACAAATTCCACCCGGACGTGCTGGCGTTGGATGTGCAACTGCCCGACCTGAACGGGCTGGAAGTGACGCGCCAACTGCGCGAGAAAGGCACTGCCACCGCCATCCTCATCCTCACCGTTTACAACGATCCCCAGACCATTTTCGGATTGCTGGAAAGCGGGGCGGTCGGATACGTGCTGAAAGACGAGGCGCTGGAGACGCTGGTCAACGCGGTACGCGCCGCGGCGCGCGGTGAAACCTGGCTCAGCCCGGCGGTTGCCAGCCAGGTGGTGCGCCGCGCCGTCGGCGGTTCTCCGCCGCAAGCCGAGGTGGG
The DNA here is from genome assembly GCA_030018695.1 of Anaerolineales bacterium. Classification (GTDB taxonomy): domain Bacteria; phylum Chloroflexota; class Anaerolineae; order Anaerolineales; family Villigracilaceae; genus CG2-30-58-95. Next base: position 17,548 of record JASEHI010000009.1, on the reverse strand, counting down.
CGTCCCCGAAAGCCTGGCCGCGCTCACCCCGCGCGAGGTCGAGGTGTTGCGGCTGATTGCCCGAGGTCTGGATAACACCGCCATCGCACAAGAATTAGTGCTCACCAAACGGACGGTGCAGAACCACATCAGCAACATCTACGGTAAACTGGGGGTGGCTTCGCGCACCGAGGCGGCCCTGCTCGCCATCCGTCACGGGCTGGTATCGGCCTCTTCAGAAGATGCGCCGCATGAAACCTGACATGAAATCTGAAATGGATCGCCGCGAGCGGCTCTGGCGCGGTTTGCTTATTCTGCTGGCAATGGCCCTGCCTGCGCTGGCAGGATACGTGGTTTACGAACAGATGCGCGCCCCCCTGCCTTCTCTGCTCAACGCCCTGTTCGTCGCGCTGACCTTTTGGGGGGTGGGCGTTTTTGTGCTCTGGCGGCGGTTTCCGCAGGATGCGGCGCGCCTGTTCTTCCTGTTGACGCAGTGCATCGGGATTGGACTGCTGTTCTTTCTGGCGTATCCCCAGAAGTCGAACCGGCCCGATTGGATGACTGTTTTGGTTTCCGTCGGTTTTCATCTCTCCGCCTCACTCTTGTTTCACTATCACCTGACCTTTCCGGTCCGTCTGGGAAGTTCGCGGCAAAGGCGCTGGACGCTTGTGCTTGTCTATGGATTGATGCTGGCCGTGTTGGCCTACCGTTTGTCTGGTACGAACGCCGGGTTGCGCGTGAGTTTTCTCTACAATACGCTGGAGATTTTCGCGGCGGTGGGCATTCTCGTCTACGCCTATCGCGTTTACGCCACACCAGACGACCGCCGCCGTCTGCGGCTCATCGTCCTGGGAAGCCTGGCCGCCGCGTTGCCATCTTTCGTCCTGTATCTTCTGCCCACCATCATGGGGTGGCCGTACCGCATGACTGACTGGATGGTGGGACCCTTCATCGTCATCGCCCCGTTGAGTTACTTCGTCGCCATCGCCCGCCATAACCTGTTCGGCATTGACCGCTTTCTCAACCGCGCCCTGGTGTATGCCGCCCTGTGGCTGGGAATTTTGCTCTTGTACCTGGGACCGTTCCTGCTACTCATTCGCTTCGCACCGGGCGACTGGTTGGCGCAGATGATGGCCGCCGCCGGGCTGACGCTGGCGGTGGGGCTGGCTTTCGAGCGCACGAAAAACGCGCTGCAAAGGCTGACCGACCGTCTCTTTTATGGCGGCTGGTACGACTACCCCGCAGTAATCGAGAAGACGACCCGCACCCTGGCCGGCTGTGTCGAAAGAGAGCAGTTGCTCCAGGCGCTCACCCGCCAGGTGCCGCTCCTGATGCAGTTGAGAGACAGCACGCTGTCTTTCGATGACGACTCCGCCGCCTTGGCTCCCCTCTCCGGCGCGCAGTTGACGCTTGTCTTTCAGGGAGCGCCACGCGCTCTTTGGAACGTCGGCCCGCACCGCGACGGCGACGAATTGAGTGAAACCGACCGGCGCATCCTGGATACGCTCGCCCATCAGGCCGAGATTGCCCTGGGAAATGTGCTTTTAATCGAAACGCTGCACGCCCAACTGGAGGAAATCCGCGCCAGCCGCGAGGCGCTCTCCCAGGCGCAGCGCCGCCTTCTGCGCTCGCGCGAGGACGAACGTGCCTGCCTGGCGCGTGACCTGCACGACGGTCCGCTTCAGACGCTGATTGGCCTCAATATGCAACTGGGCATGTTAACGTCTCAGAGCGGGGGCGCGTCCGCGATGGACGAAATGCGCGCCGAAATTCGCGGCCTGCTGACCGACCTGCGCGGGGTGTGTGTCGAACTGCGTCCGCCCATGCTCGATACGCTGGGGCTGGCTGCTGCCATCCGCTCCCTGGCGAAAGAATGGTCGGCGCAGAACCGCGTGACGGTCGCCCTCGACCTGCCGGAAAATTCCGCCCTCCAGTCCCTGCCGGGCGATGTAGCGGTCAATCTCTACCGCGTGGCGCAGGAATCGCTGTCCAATGTCGCCAGACACGCCCACGCCGGGCAGGTGACAATCCGCCTCGTGCGGGAGGGCAACGGTCTGCGCATGGACATCGAGGACGACGGGCGCGGGTTCGCCATGCCGGACAATCTGGACGCTCTCGCCGCGCAGGGACATTTCGGGCTGGTGGGGTTGCGCGAGCGGGTCAATTTGATTGGGGGAAGCCTGAATCTGCAATCGGTGCCCGGCCAGGGCACGCGCATCCGCGTAGAGTGGCGGCCGCTGTAAATAATTGGTACTGAACCGGTACTAAGCAGTACAAAAACAGTACCCCGCCTCGATGACTCGGGCGGGGATTTTTGTTATTCTGATTATGCGGCTTGTGCAAACTTTTCACTGTTAAGGTACTATCTCCATGACCCGTGTCCTGATCGTTGACGACCAACCCGCCTTTCGCCGCCAGTTGCGCGCCCTGCTGGACCGCGCCGGGCTGGAAGTGATCGGCGAGGCCGATGACATTGCAGCCGCCGAAGCGCTGGCGCAATCCCTGCAGCCTGATCTCGCCATCGTGGATGTGTTGCTGCCGGGCGTGAACGGCATCGAAGGCACGCCGCGCCTGAAATGGCTGGCCCCGAATATGCGGGTGTTCCTGGTCAGCGCCTATCACGAGTGTCTCTTGCTGGCTTCGGCGCAGGAGGCCGGCGCGGAGGCCTTCATCCCAAAAGACGAACTGGACCTGTCCGTGGCGCTCAGTTGGAACGAAAACAAGGAGAAACGAAATGAAACGTGATTCGATTTTCGGGCCGCCCGCGCGGCCCATTTTCACACTGCTTGTGATCTTCAGCCTGCTGGCGGGTTGCAACCTGCCCGCAGCCTCAGGCGGCGTCTCCGTCTGGATTGACGTGCCGCTGGATGGCCTGGCCTTCCCCGACGTGCGGGCGATCAAGATTTCGGGACACGCCGCCTCGCCGGGGGGCGTCAGCCGCGTCGAGATCTTGATCAACGGCGCGTTGCTGACCACGATCAACAATCCGCCAATGGAGGGCGCCCTGGCATCCTTCCATACCGAATGGACTCCCGGCGCGCCCGGCGAATACACCATCCAGGTTCTGGCTTTCGGCGCGGACGGGACGGCGAGTTCGCCTGATTCGGCACGCGTCACATTTGGCGAGGCGCCTGCCACGCCGGTGGAATCCGTGACTCCTGTCGTGACCGATACGCCCACGCCGGTCGTCACCGACACGCCCACCCTGCCTCCGCCGCCTGCGGCGACGGTCATCCAGTTTTGGGCCGAGCCGTCCACGATCACGGCCGGGGCGTGTACCACCATCCGCTGGCACGTCGAGAACGCCAGCCGCGTCGTCTTCGGCGGCGTGGATCAAGCCCTCGACGGGTCGTATTCCGACTGCCTGTGCGAAAACACGCGCTACACGTTGCGCGTGACGCGCCCGGATGGGGTCGAGGAGACGCGCACCGTGGACATCGCCGTGACGGGTTCGTGCGTCACGCCCACCGTCCCGCCGCCGTCGGATACCACGCCCCCGCCCGCGCCTTCGTTGCAAGTGCCTGCGAACGGACTGTCCATCGCCTGCAAGGGATCACAAACCCTGGCCTGGTTACCGGTCAGCGACCCCAGCGGCATCGCCAATTATCAGGTGCAAGTGCAGCGACATTCGGGCGATAACAACTGGCAGGCCGCGCCGGGTGGTTCGATCACTGTGGTGGGTAAAACCACCTCTGTACCCGTGGAATGCGGCTGGATTTATCGCTGGCGCGCGCGTGCCGTGGACGGAGCGGGCAACATTGGTTCCTGGTCTGGCTGGTGGCTGTTCACCATCACGCTCGGTTGAGGAGGCAGACATGAAGAACAAAGGTTGTGCGTGTTGGACATTTCTGTTGGGAATATTGGCGCTTGTCGTCGTTTGCATTGCCGCGATCTCATTGGTGTATTTCCAGGCGCGCGCCCGCGCTCTCGATTCCCGCCCGCTGGTGTTGATCCATTCGCCGGTCAACTATGAACAGGTGCGGGGCGGCGACAGGATCATCGTCCATGCCACGGCGCGCGCGGGTAACGGCCTGCGCCGAATCGAGTTGTGGGTGAACGATACCTTTGTTGATGCGCGCGAAGTGACCGACGGAAGCGCGCCGACCATGCTCGTCTTTTCCGGCAGTTGGGTCCCGATCACGGCGGGGAATCACGTGCTGATCGTGCGCGCCATCCCCGCTGACGGAACAGATGGACAAGCCTCGATAGTTGTGGAAGTCATTGATTCCGAAGGTGCCAGCGCGGAGACACACATTGTTCAGGAAGGCGAGACACTGGAATCAATCGCATCCGATTATGGGACGAGTACAGAAGAACTCGCCACTTCTAATCCTGACCTCGGCACTGGCGGCCCCGTGCCCGGCGACGAACTGGTTCTTCCCGATGACGAACCACCCGCCGAAGAGGGCGGCGCGCCCGCAGAAGAGGGCAGTGATCCGCCCATCCCGGAGGACGACGCGCCCGGGTTGCCGGAATCCGTCTTTGAACTTCTCGATCTGAATATCAGCCCATTCGGAATCCTATTCGAAGCGCTGGATATCTTCGCGGGCGAACCGACCGGTCTGCGTGTGGAATTCCTCGACCTGGTTACTGCCGCCACTTATGAACGATTGCATTGCTACCTGGGTTACGCTGACGTTTCCCCGCGCTGGTTTCCCGATGCAGATTACGACCCGACCACCGACGAATCCTTTGGGAGGGCAGGCGCGGGGTCGGGGGGCATGAGTTGGTCTGTGGAGAGTCTTCGCGGCGATTCCATGCCGGTCTTCTACTGGCCGCGCAACCGCGCCATGCCGGTCAGCGTTTGGTGCGTTGGCCTCCTTAACGGCGGCACGGAATCGGTGGAATTCGGCCGGTGGGAAAATAGTATCTCTCCTGATCGGTGGACAGGCATGACTCTCGCGGGCGGGTTGCCGGGTTTGTACGAGTTCACCTTCCGTATCACGCGCACGAATGGCGGGAGAACTGGCGTCCTGCCCTTTCTCGACCCCGATATGACCCCGCCAACCAACGCCCGCCTCGATGACCGCCGCATCTCCCTGCGCTGGGATTATGCACCGCGCGCCGACGAAGAGCGGATTGACGGCTTCCGCATTTACCTGAACGACAACCTGCAATGGGTCGAACCGGCGAACGCCCGCGAAAGCGTGCTGCCCGATCAATGGTTCAACCCGCCGTGCGGAACGACGTACACCTTTGCCGTCACCGCCTACCGCTTCGGCGGCCTGCCGGACGGCCCTGAATCGCTGCCCTCCACCGCCTTTCTGGATCAGCCTGCGGAGGATTGCACGCGCAAAGTATTGATCACCTTCCTGACGCTGGAAACCTTCGCCCTGGGCGGCGATGGGCGCCGCCCGCCGCATCATGGCGACGTTGGCCCGGTCTATGGTCACTTTTTCGCCAACGAGCAGCGGATCACCTTCGACGGCCGCAATACCCCTCCCGGTATGGTTATGCCCTACGGATTGGACCATAACACGACCTACAACCTGGTCGAGATGTCTGCCGGTTCAATCTGGCGCTTCAGCGGCATGCCCGCGCTGTTGGTGGATATACCGGAAGGCGGTACCTTCGAGTTTGGCTTCCACATCATGGATCAAGATCACGGCCGCTGCCGTGACTCCGACGATCGCGGCTGCGACGATCTCATCTGCGAAGGGCTTTCCACCATTTACGAGGAGGGCAGCTCTGGGACCGGGTGGCGTTTCGACAGTCATAATGAAGGCACCTTCATCTCCGAAGACGACCGCGGCCGTTGCCACGTCACATTTCAATGGGGTCCCACCGCCGGCAGTCCGGTCGGACTCGGCGTGGCGGGCTGGGAGCCGCTTCCCTGGATCCTCCTGGATGATTTTGTCGTGAACGAAGACACCGGGCAGGTGCAACTCCACATCCGCAACAACGGCACAGCCACCTGGCCCTGGCGTGACCTGACCATCGAACTGCAAAGCCGCGAGGGCCTTTCTTTAGGCATTTACACCTGGCCAACCTTTGTCCTCGAACCTGGCCAGCGCGCCGTGCTCGAACATCCCGACATGCGCCTCGCCGCGCCCTTCGACGCCTGCGTGCTGATTGACCCCTACAACGACTTTCTCGAAGAGCCGGAACGCTCCGGGGCCTGGGTCCATCGTCCCATCTGTCCGTCGGTCCCCGATCTGGTTATCACTGACATGCGTTACATTCCGAGCGGCGGCTTCGGGCAGATATCCGTCACCCTCCAAAACGTGGGCGAGGGGCTCGAACACCGCGCCATTTCCGTTCAGACCTACCTGCCGGACGGCGCGCCGCTCTACATCGGCGGCTCCTATCCCAACATCACACTGGGCCGCTTCAGAAGCATCACCCTGAACTTCGGCGGCGTGAGCGAATCCATCCGCGAGCAAATGCGGGCGGGCTACCAGGTTGTGGTCAACCCGGATGGGCGCGTCTTCGAAAGCGATACCACGAATAACACCTTCGTCGTCCCAGCCGCGAACAGCCTGAGGATTACGGTCTTGCATTTGAGAGCGCCCTGGGATTACCGCTACAGCGTGGAATTTACCCTCACAGCCTACGCCGTCTCCGGCAGCGCGCGGCGGCAGGTGGCAAACCTACATTTTGCAGATATGGATTGGGACTCGTGCAACCGGAGGGATGGATGCACGTTTAGCTACACTTCCAGCGAACGCCGTAATTCCGTTTTGTGGTTCCCCATCTTTGGAGACGAGGCGTTGGAAGTCATCTTGCGCGCCAAACATCGCCGTGGCGAGTGGACAATCTCGGATTCGTACCTGCCGCGTGACAATTGGAGGGCCAACGGCTGGGGATCCACGCGTGGTTGCAGCGATTGGCTTTGGGGTACGCCGGGCTGGCATCGCTGGACGATTAACAGGCACGAAGGGAACGAGTTGGGTATGACCTTCCAGGTCTGCCAGCAACGCCCCTGATGTCGAAGACCGTAACGCGGTATTCATTGAGTTGGCGGAAATCATCGTTGCCGAAGTCGGTGAAGAAACACCCCGGGCGCGCAGTTTGCGTCGAAAAGGAAAGGCAACTATGATCCCCATCCCCTCCACCCCCGTGCGCGCACGCGTTGTGAGAAAAGGAAACGGCTGCGGCTGCGTATGGCTTACGATAATTCCGATGCTCGCTATCGCGCTCGGCTTTTTCGGCTTTTTCATGAAAACGACGGACGAGTACGCCTGCGCCATCCAGACCGTGCGCCAAAGCCCCCGGGTCGTCGCCCTAATCGGCGAGCCTGTCACGCCCGGCCTGTTCGCCTGGACGCCGTTTTTCGAGAGCGGCGGCGGGCTGCGCCAGGGGATCTTATTTACGACGATATCCGGCCCCAAAGGCAGCGGGACGCTTCGGGCGGAGTTCTATCGCACCCCTATCGGCGCCACGCTATACATGATATTCAAAGCTGGCGGGGAGGAGCTGGTGATCTACGACGGCGTGTATCCGTGTCCTTAGCCTGTGTTCTGCATCCAGGCCTGGCTCGGGAAACCGCCAGGCCGTCGCGTTACTGAGAGGAGCAGCTTATGAAAACCAAAACCCAATCAGCAGCCGTTTGCGCCGTTCTGACCTTGACCATTCTGGCCTGCACCTTCGGACAGACAACCCCGCCTCGAACCGAACCCGGGCCCGCTACCGTTCCCCCAATTGTCACCCAGCCCGCGGCAGGCCTGCCGCCCCCCGCCGACGCGCTGACCCCTGCCGACTTCGAGTACCTCGGCGCCTTCCGCCTGCCCGGCGGGGATGACCGCCCCCAAACCTTCGCCTACGGCGGCAACGCCATGACCTTCAATCCCGACGGCGACTCGTCCGGCGCGCAGGATGGCTTTCCCGGCTCGCTCTTTGTGATGGGACATGACCGGATGCCCTATGGTGACCTGCCCGATGGAAACCAACTTGCCGAGATCAATATCCCTGCCCCTGTGATCTCAAAGGATTTGGGGAGTCTCAACACCGCCGAATTCCTGCAAGACTTCCGCGATGTCACTGCCGGTCATTTCACCGGGATGGAAGAAATCGTCCGCACTGGCTTGTTATACCTGAACAATCCATCCACCGGCCCTCTCATCCATGTCGCCTGGGGACAGAATATCGAACCGGACCCGACCGCTGCCACGCATGGCTGGTTCAACGCCGATCTGTCGAATTCCATTTTTCAGGGTTCCTGGTTCATCGCGGGACAATCCTGGTACAGCGTGAATGACTACATGTTTGAAATCCCGGCTGACTGGGCGGATGCCTATATCGGGGGCCGCTACGTGGCGACCGGTCGCTTCAAGGATGGTGGCTGGTCTGGCATGGGCCCTGCGATCGTCGCCTACCGCCCTTGGGACGAGAATGGCAATCCTCCACTCGCCGGGGCGCAATTGGAATCAACCACGCTGTTGCGTTATGCCGCCTCGACCGAGACAGGGAACATCGAGCGCGCTCTCAGCGGTTACCAGCACTCAGACGAATGGAACGGCGCCGCCTGGCTCACAACTTCCTCTGGCAAGTCGGCAGTCCTGTTCGTCGGGACGAAATCCAACGGGATGAAATACTGGTACGGCTATGCCAACCCGGCCGGGCCTGAGTTTCCCTGCGTGGATGAAGCGAGCACCGATTTCCTCACCTGCCGCATGGCGGATGGTTCCTCCTGTTCGCCGCAAGATTTCACGGAATGTCCCACCCACAACGATTATCGCGGTTGGTGGAGCGCGCACCTCGACTCCCAATTCGTTTTGTACGATCCGGCGGACCTGACGCGCGTGGCACGCGGAGAAATGGGCTCCTGGGAGCCGCAACCCTACGCGGTCATTGATATTGACGAGCGGCTGTTCTTCAACCCACCGGGAGTGGAGCAGGACATGCTAGGCGCAGGCGTCCAGCGCCGCTACCGCATCGGCGATGTGGCCTACGACCGGCAGAACAACTTGCTTTATGTGTTGGAGTTGTTTGCAGACGGCGCGAAGCCAGTTGTCCATGTTTGGCGAATTCGATGACCAGCAAATGATCGGCGGCCGAGATCAACTCCGGCGTCAGCACCTGGCGCGGCGGAGGAAATTCTACCCGCGCTTGCAGGTCGGATTGCCAATCCGAGCTACGCGCTGGTGGACCCTCCCCGCTCCGGGCTGGACAAACGCGTCGTGGACGCGCTGCTCGCCCAAGGTCCACGCACGCTGGCCTACGTCTCCTGCGACCCATCCACCCTGGCGCGCGACGCGGCGCGGCTGGCTGCCGGAGGCTACCGGCTGAAGCAGGTCACGCCGTTCGATCTGTTCCCCCAGACGTATCACATCGAAAGCATTTCCCTCTTTGAAATAAAATGGGTGTGTTTCAAATGAGTTGAAAGAAAGAACGTCCCGAAGGTTGAATTGAGCCAATTTAGCCGTCTTTCAAAACCTTCGGGACGGTTGTGTCAACTGAAATGAAACACACCCAAATAAAATAACCCTCGTATCATCTCAATAAAGTGGGGGTGGGGGACGTGTTTTGTTTTATAATAATCGTGGATTCCACCAGTTTGCTAACAGGTGTATGGGCAGCAAGCTGCCTGATTCCAGATAAGGAGAAACTATGTCCACCACCCTCACCTGGTACGGACACGCCGCCCTCGGACTTGAAACCGGCGGCTATAAAATCTTGATTGACCCCTTCCTGAACGGCAACCCGTCTGCGACGGTCAGCGCGGACAAAGTCGCGGCGGATTTCATCCTGGTTACGCACGGCCACGGCGACCACCTCGGCGATACGGTCGCCATCGCCAAACGCACCGGCGCGACCGTCATCAGCAACGCCGAGATTGCCGGCTGGCTCGGCAAACAGGGCGTGAAAGCGCATGGCCAGCATCTCGGCGGCGGGCACACCCATCCCTTCGGCTATCTCAAACTGACCTTTGCCATCCACGGCTCCGGCCTGCCGGATGGCTCCTATGGCGGCAACCCGGCTGGCTTCCTGCTGACCACGAACGACGGCCAAAAAATCTACATCGCCGGGGATACCGGCCTGTTCGGCGATATGAAACTGATCGGCGAGGAAGGTGTGGACCTGGCTGTCATCCCCATCGGCGACAATTACACCATGGGCCCGGATGACGCTTTGCGCGCCGTGAAACTGCTGACCCCCAAACACGTCATCCCGATCCACTTCGGGACCTGGGACCTGATCGCCCAGGATCCCAACGCCTGGGCCGCCCGCGTCCAGAAAGAGACCGGCGCGCAGGTGCATGTGCTCAAGCCGGGGGAGTCTTTCCAGTTATAAGGTTTGCAAGTTTGAAGGTTGGAAGGTTATAACCTTTCAACTTGCCAACTTTCAAACATTTGACCCCGGCAACACAAGGGGCGCATCTGCAAAGGGATGGGAAATAACCGAGACCGGCAAATGATAGGCGGCCGAGATCAATTCGGGAGTCAACACCTGGCGCGGCGTCCCTACGGCTTTGATTTCTCCGCCAACCAGCAGCGCCACGCGGTCGGCGTAGCGCGCGGCCAGGTTCAAGTCGTGCAATGCGATCAGCACGGCCAGGTGATCGCGCTGCGCCAGGCCGCGCACGATTTCCATCAAACTGACCTGATAATGCAGATCGAGATTGGAGGTCGGCTCGTCGAGCAAAAGGATGGGCGTGGACTGCGCCAGGGCACGCGCCAGCAAGACGCGCTGCTGCTCGCCGCCTGAAAGTTCCCCCACGCGCCGCTCGGCCAGGTCGAGGGCTGCGACGCGTTCCAGCGCATGTTGCACACGCTCTTCATCGCTGGCGGAGGCCTGGCCGAGGAAGTTTAAATACGGCGTGCGGCCCATCAGGACAGTCTCCCAGACGGTGAAAGCCGGCGGCAGGGAAACCGCCTGCGGCACCACGGCCAGATAACGGGCGCGCTGCATGGGCGGGAGGGCTGCCAGGTCGTCGCCGTTGGTACGGATTTTCCCGCCCAACAATGGGATCACGCCGCTGACGGCGCGCACCAGCGTGGACTTGCCGGCTCCGTTCGGGCCGATCAACGCCATCACCTCGCCGGAACAGACTTCCAGCGAAACATCATGCAGCACACGGCGTGTACCATACGAAACCGACAATCCTTCTATCTTCAACATCGTTCACTAATCCGAAATCCGCAATCCGAAATCACCAGTACCCTTGATTCTTGACTCTCCGTAATACCCACAGGAAGAACGGCGCGCCAACAAGAGCGGTCACGATGCCAACCGGCAATTCCTGGGGTGCAAGAACAACGCGGGCTAAAACATCCGCCACCAGCAGCATCCCCGCGCCGCCGATGATCGAAAGCGGCAGCAAGCGGCGGTAATCCGCGCCAAACCATAAACGCATAATGTGCGGGACAATCAAACCGATAAAACCGATAATGCCAGAGAAAGACACAGCGGCGGCAGTTGCCAGCGAGGCTGCCAGCAAAAGGATTGTTTTCGTGCGCGTGACCGGCAACCCCAACTGCTGAGCCTGGTCATCGCCGAATTGGAGCAGGTTCAGGGCATGGCCGCCGAGGATCAGAATTCCCAGGCCAATGGCAAGATAGGGCAAAATGGTCAGTGTCGGCCCCCAGCCAGCCTGCGACGAGCCGCCCAGCAGCCAGGCGATGGCGCGGCGCAGTTCGCCGGTCGAGCGCAGCATCAGGAAGGAGGTCAGCGCGGCAGCGAAGGAACCGAAGGCCACGCCTGCCAGGATCAGGTTTGTCGTCGGGACGGTTTTCCCCACGCGTGCCAGCATGTAGACAACAAACACGGTCAACATTGCGCCAATAAAAGCGGCCAGAGGGACGGCCATCAAGCCCCAGAAGGTATAGGGCCAACGGACGCTCATTGCCAGCACCGCGCCCAAGCCCGCGCCGGAGGCGACCCCGATGAGATACGGGTCGGCCAGCGGGTTGCGGAAGATACCTTGGTAGGCCGCGCCGCTCCCGCCCAGCGCCGCGCCGGTCAACAGTATCAGCGCGGTGCGCGGCAGGCGAATTTTCCAAAGGATGAAGGCGGAAGTCTGAAGGCTGTCGGGCAGAATACCAGTCAACTGGCTCGCCAGCACCTGCCATAAATCTTTTGGCGGGATGGAGACTGCACCAATCGCAATCGAAAGCAGGATCGCCAGGGCGAGGAAGAGGAGAGTCCAGAGATAGGGCAGGAAGCGATTGGTCATGGAAGATAAGGAGAGGTGAGAAAAGAGAGTAGAGATTCGTGCATGGACTATTCTCTACTCTCCATTCTCGAATCTCTATTTGAACAAATCCGGATGCAGCAATTTCGCCAGTGCCTCCAACCCATCCACGAGACGCGGGCCGGGGCGGCTGACCAGGTTATCGTCGAACGGGAAGATGCGGCCATTCTGGACCGCCGCGAGCGCCTCCCAGCCGGGACGCGCGGCGACCTTCTCCGGCGTCTCGCCGTAGGCCGAATCGCCCAAAATGATGATGGCGGGATTCTGGACGACCAGTTCTTCCAGGCTGATCTCCGCCCACTGACCGGACAACGCAGAGCCGATGTTGATGCCTCCGGCGCGGGCAATCAGCAGGTCCACGAATGTGCCGGGACCGGCGGTGAATGGTTTGGTCGGGTTGGTGGCGTCCAGTTCGTAGTAGACGGTCGGAGCATAACTGAGCGGCAGGAGCTTTTCATCCACCGCGGCGACGCGCGCCCGGAGCGACTCAACCAGCGCGTCCGCTTCGGCTTCATGTCCGGTCAGGCTGCCGACAGTTTCGAGATTGGTGTACAGTTCATCCAACGTGGCCGGATTGGGCATGAAGTAAACCGTCAGGCCGAGTCCTTCCAGCGAGGCGACCAGTTCGGGCGGGTTGATGCCGCCAGCCAGGATGAGATCGGGCTGCAGGGCGAGGATGGCTTCCAGATTGTATTCGCCCCACGAGCCGCCGATATCGCTCACGGACTGGGCTTCGGCGGGATAGTCCGAGAACATATCCCGGCCGATAACCTGACTCCCCGCGCCGACGGCGAACAGGATTTCGGTCGTGGCGGGGGTCAGCGAGACGACGCGCTGCGCGGGGGCGGCGAGTGTCACCATGCGCCCCAGGCCGTCGGTGAGAATGATAGGGGCGGGGGACGCGGAGACAGGGGGAAGGGGAGACGCGGCGACAGGGAGAGTGGGCGAGGCGGTGATGCTGGGAGAGCAGGCTGCCAGCAAAGCGATGGCTATAAACACCAAGAGTGATTTACGGAACATGGTTATCTCCAAAACAAGAATGTGCGCAGCAACGACCTATGTCGTTACTACAAATCAAAATCCCCTGCCGTATAGACAGGGGAGGGGGGAGAGGCAATCCAACGCAGCCGTTCCCACCTCCTTTCCACGGGAGTATGGTGAACCGGCCAGGGCGGGCGGCCTGACTTGTTAGTCTCATAGTCTGAAGTCCGATAGTCTTATCGGTGTTCTATAAGACTATTTGACTGGTGACTATTCGACTAACTTACAGTTGCGGGACAGCACCGGACTTGCACCGGCTTCGCCTTTGAGCCTCCCCATCCGGGGGAAAAGGCACCCTGACCGTTATTCAATTCTTGAACACAAAGGACAAAGGTTTGTCGAGTTCTTTGTGATCGTTGCTGCTGATTGTATGCGCAGAGGCGTAAAAAGTCAATGACCGCCGAGCATTTACGTTTTACGTTTTACGTTTTACGCTTTACGTTTTACGCTTTATTCCAACGCCTGTTCGAGGTCGGCAATAATATCCTCCACATCCTCGATGCCAACCGAGAGCCGCACCAACCCATCCGTGATGCCAATCTTGCGCCGTTCTTCGGCTGGGACGTTGTGATGAGTCATGCTGGCCGGGTGCTGGATGAGCGTATCCACATTACCGAGCGAGACGGCCAGCGTGGCAACCCGGACACGCTCCATCAAAGAGGTGCCGGCTTGCATCCCATCCCTGAGTTCAAAGGTCAGCATCCCGCCAAAATTGCTCATTTGCTGATTTGCGATCTTATGACCAGGATGAGACTCCAGGCCGGGATATTTGACATGCGCCACTTTCGGGTGGCCTTCAAGATAACGCGCCACAGCCAGCGCGTTTTCACAATGCCGCGCCATGCGTAATGCGAAGGTCTTCAAACCCAGATTGGTCAGCCAGCAATCGAACGGACTGGGTGAGCCGCCCAGGGTGGTCAGGGTGGCGTGGAGCTCCTTCTTGACAAATTCCGGATGCGAACTGACCAGCGCGCCGATCCCAGCCTGGGGGGAAAGTTTCTTCATGGTTGCTCCTGTGGTTTTGACCAATTATAAGCCACTTGCCCTCCGCGTCCAGAAAATGTACAATCATATCAACGGGTTTACCCCAACGAGCGACCACCTAACCACCCAACAACCCAACCACCCAACCACCCGACTAAATGACCACCCAACCACCCAACCACCCGACTAAATGACCACCCAACCACCCAACCATCAGACTATCAGACTATCAGACTATCAAACTAAATGACCACCCAACCACCGAACTACTCAACCCCCCGACTACCCTTGCTGTGGCTCTCGCTGGCCTTCCTCGCCGGTATCCTGCTCGCCAGCCAGGTAACACTCCCGGTCACGGTCTGGCTGATCCTGGCAGGCAGTTCCATCCTCGCCGCCATTTTCCTTCGCATCCTCTCCTCGCGTCTCCCCTTCTCCCCTGCTCCTCAGCCCCCTAACTCCCCTGCTCCGCCGCCTTCAACTTTATTTCTCGTTTCTCTTTCACTCATCACGCTCTTCCTCGGCGCGGCCCGTTACCAGGCTTCCATTCCGATCATTGATGCGCACCACATCGCCTGGTATAACGACCGCCAGTATGACCTGCTGGTGACCGGCGTGCTGACCGAGCTGCCCGATACGCGCGACTCTTACACCAACCTGCGCCTGCGCGTCCAGAGCGTGGATACCGGCGACGAGTCCCTGCCCGTCGCCGGCCTGATCCTGGCGCGTATCCAGCCCGGCCAAACCTTCCACTACGGCGAGGTGATCCGCCTGCGCGGGGCGTTGAAAACCCCACCCGAGAACGAAGATTTCTCTTACCGCGATTACCTGGCGCGTCAGGGCATCCACGCTTACATGCCCTCTGCCAAAGCGACCCTTTTGCCCTTCCGCGGCGGCAATCCCATCCTGGCCGCCATCTATGCCCTGAAAGAACGCTCCCTGGCTGTCACCTACCGCATCTTCCCCGACCCGGAGGCCTCGCTCCTGGCCGGCATCCTGCTCGGCGTGGAAACCGGCCTGCCGCCTGACCTCCAGAAAGCCTTCAAAGATACCGGCACAGCCCACATCATCGCCATCTCCGGCTTCAACATCACCATCATCGCCGCGCTGCTCGTGACCGTCTTCAACCGCCTGCTCGGGCCGCGGCGCGGCGCGCTGGCGGCCGTCATTGGCATCGCCCTCTATACCTTACTGGTCGGCGCGGACGCGGCCGTGGTGCGCGCCGCGTTCATGGGCGGCTTGGCGCTCTTCGCCCGGCAGGTCGGCCGCCGCCAGGACGGCCTCAACACGCTGGTCTTCGTCGCCGCGCTGATGGCCATCATCAACCCGCACACGCCCTGGGACGTCGGCTTCCAGCTCTCCTTCGCCGCCACCCTCGGCTTGATCCTCTACGCCCAACCGTTCCAGGAGTGGATCACGCAACGCCTATCCCGCTTCTTGCCTCCCGCAACCGCCCCAAAACTCGCCCAACCCCTCTCCGAGTTCGTCTTCTTCACCCTGGCCGCCCAACTGACCACCCTGCCGGTGATGGCCTACCATTTCGGGCGCATTTCGCTCGTCGCGCTGATCGCCAACCCCTTCATCCTGCCGGCTCAACCGGCGGTGATGCTCTTCGGCGGGCTGGCCCTGCTGCTCGGACTGCTTTACCTGCCCCTCGGTCAATTGGCCGCCTGGCTGGCCTGGCCTTTCCCAGCCTATACCATTCGCGTTGTCGAACTGTTCGCCCGTCTCCCGCACGGCGTGTTGATCCTGGGCGACTTCTCGCTCCTCTTCGCGATCCTGTTCTACGCTGCGCTGCTCTCCTGGACTTTTAGCCGGGGGCGCGTTAAAGGGGCGTTGCACGCCGCCCTGACGCCCGCCGTTATCCTCTCCGCCCTTGCCCTGATCACCTTCCTGACCTGGCGCGCCGCCTTCGCCGCCCCGGACGGCCGCCTGCACCTGACCTTCCTGGACGTAGGCTCCGCCGACGCCGTGCTGATCCAGACTCCGACCGGCCGCAATGTGCTGGTCAATGGCGGCCCCAGCCCCGCGCGGCTTTCGGACGCTCTTGGCCGGCGTCTCCCGCCCTTCGACCGCCGGCTGGACTACCTCGTCATTGCTTCCACGCAGGAGGATCAGGTCGGCGCGCTGCCGCGCACGCTGGAGCGCTTCCCACCCCGGGCTGTGCTGTGGGCCGGGAAGGTCGAAGCATCCTACTCCGCCCGCCAGTTGGACAAATGGCTGACAGATCGCTCCATCCTGGTCACGCGCGCCGGGCCGGGTCAGGCGCTGGATTTGGGCGCCGGCGCAACCCTCAAAGCGCTGGCTGTCAGCCCGCGCGGCGCGGTGCTGCTGGTGGAGTGGAAGGGCTTCCGCGCCCTGCTGCCCATCGGCATGAACTTCGACTCGTTGGCCGAGTTGGAGGATGGCGAGGCGGTCGGGCCTGTCTCCGTGCTGCTGCTGGCCGATTCGGGCTACGCTCCCGTCAACCCGCCTGAATGGGTTGCTAACCTGCAGCCGCAATTGGTGATCTTGAGCGTGGCGGCCGGCGACCCATATGGCATGCCGGCGCAGGCCGTGTTGGACGCCGTGCAGGGCATCAGCCTCCTGCGCACCGACCGGGCGGGCTGGATCCAGGTCACGACGGACGGGGAGGAACTGTGGGTGGAGGTGGAGAGAAAATAGGTTGGGATATAACTCTCAGCCATTGGTCATAACTTAAGGTGTGAATAGCGCAAGATTGGCTTCGGGTAGATTGGATGGATCAGATTGAATCCCGCCCTACGCAGCCACGATAAATCCTCCCGAAGGCCTACCGGTAATAAACGATCAGCCCTTGGCGGGGCTGATTGATTTGGAGCCACCTTTGAAGCCTGCCCCATAGTATTATTAGGACAAGAAATCTAATTCTCTAAGAGGTTGTTTTAAAAGGGGTAGAATTGTCGCATGAGCGAGCGACATCCCTACCCAACCGATCTAACCGACCAGGAATGGCAAATTCTTGAACCTTTGGTACCACCGATCGAATCAGGAGGTCGTCCGGCAAAGCATACACGACGCGAGATTGTGAACTCCATTTTGTATGCAATACGCACCGGCTGCCAGTGGCGCATGCTGCCACACGACCTGCCTCCCTGGAGGACGACCTATATCTACTTTCGTAACTGGCGCTTGGACGGCACATGGCAGCGGATCCATGATGCGCTGCGTCGGCAACTGCGTGAAGCCGAAGGGCGTCATCCCGAAGCCAGTGCGGCCATTCTGGACAGCCAGAGTGTCAAGACAACGGAAAAAGGGGGCCTCGGGGCTACGACGCAGGCAAGAAAGTAAACGGTCGGAAGCGGCATTTACTGGTGGACACGCTCGGATTGGCGTTGGAAGTGCGGGTTCATCCTGCCGATGTCCAAGATCGTGACGGTGGCAAGAAAGTGCTTG
>JASEHI010000099.1 GCA_030018695.1 Anaerolineales bacterium | reverse complement strand
CTGTTCTCTTCGCCTGTGCGCCGGTCACACCGGTTCCTGCTCCCTCTCCACTTCCCTCTTCCGCCACCCCATCGCCAGTCCCTTCACCAACTTTCATGCCCACACCGGAGGGCGCGACCATCCGCGGCGCAGTGGTCAATGCCGAGGGGATGCCGGTTGCCGGGGCGCTTGTGCGCGTCAGAGCCACCGAAAACAAGACCCTCACGGCTGGGGATGGCTCTTTCACGCTTTATGCCCTGAACGCCGATGAGCAGGTTTTCGTCACCGCCTGGTATAGCGGGTATTACGTTGGCTGGGCGGAGACCACTGCGGGAGCAGACCCTGTGACAATCACCCTCAAGCCCTACTACATCACCGACAATCTCGATTACACCTGGTTCTCGCATGAGGGCGCGCTGGGGTCGCTGAGTTGCTCGCACTGCATGCCCAGTTATAACGAATGGATCCACGACGCGCACTCGCAATCGGCAGTCAACCCGCGCTTCCTGACGATGTACAATGGCACAGACGTTTTCAGCAACCAGTCCCCGCCCACGCGCTACGGCTTCAGCCGCGACTATGGACGCTTCCCCCTGCGCCCCGACCTGACGCAGCCCTACTACGGCCCCGGCTACAAACTAGACTTCCCCGACACGGCTGGGAACTGCGCCGCCTGTCACGTACCGGCCCAGGCTGCGCACACTGGTATGGCTTACGCCGCGGACCCCAACCTGGCGAGTGGAGTGGAGGCCGAGGGCGTGTTCTGCGAGTTCTGCCACAAGATCGGCGACGTGACGCTCAACCCCTCCAGCGGCCTGCCCTATCCCAATATGCCTGGCGTGCTTTCGCTGCGCCTCTACCGCCCCGGGCCGGAACAGCAACTCTTCTTTGGAAACTTCGACGATGTCACCCGCCGCGTCAGTTACAACCCGCTCTATGAACAGAGCCAGTATTGTGCGCCGTGTCACTTCGGGGCATTTTGGGATACGACTATCTACAACTCCTTCGGCGAGTGGCTGGATAGTCCCTATAGCGATGATGAACGGGCAAAAACCGCCGGACTGAGCTCGTCGAAGTCCTGCCAGAACTGCCACATGCCGCCGGTGGATTATGATTACTTCGCCTT
This sequence comes from Anaerolineales bacterium, assembly GCA_030018695.1. Taxonomy (GTDB): domain Bacteria; phylum Chloroflexota; class Anaerolineae; order Anaerolineales; family Villigracilaceae; genus CG2-30-58-95. Next base: position 7,261 of record JASEHI010000099.1, on the reverse strand, counting down.
CCCCGAAAAGGGCGGCCTGATCCGCGACAGCAGCCGTATCTTCAGCCACCGCATGCCTGGCGCTTTGGATGAGACCCTTTTGCAAAATTCGGTCACGATGAGGGTGGACGCACGGCGCGAGGGGGAGCAGGTGATCGTGGATGTGACCATCCTCAACGACAAGACCGGGCATCACGTCCCGACCGATTCACCGCTGCGGCATCTCATCCTTTTGGTGAATGCCACCGATGAACAGGGACAAGCCTTGCCCCTACAGAATGGGCCGACGGTCCCGGAATGGGGCGGGGTTCCGAAGGATGAAATCGGAAGGATGAAGGATGACGGTTATTACGCGGGGTTACCCGGAAAGGGATTTGCCAAAATCCTGATGGAACTGTGGACGGAGATCGTTCCCAGCGGCGCGTACTGGAACCCGACGCGCGTCGTCAGCGACAACCGCATCCCGGCTTTCGGCTCGGATGCGAGCACGTTCGTTTTTGCCGCGCCGGCCGACGGTCCGGCACGGATCGAGGTCCGTCTCCTCTTCCGCCGCGCCTTTATCGAGTTGATGGATCAGAAGGGCTGGGACGTGCCGGACATTTTGATGGAGTCGGAGACCCTCGAGGCGGCCGCGCCTTGAGGGAGGCGGAGGATCATTCTCAAGCCTCTTCATCCCCCTCGAAGTCTTCGGGCGGGACGAACGGCGGCTCGTTCGGGTCGCAGCGCTTCGGCGTGGCGGGCGTCGGGATGTTGCGCGTGCGGCTGTGCATGCGAAGAATTTCGGCGGCAATTTCCGGATCATCGCCGAACAGCTTCACCTGTTTCCTGACCCAGTCGGCCGGTTCGCCGGGCGGGCCGTCGTCGCGGTCGAGGAAAGTCCAGTCCACCGGCGCGGGCGAGGCGCTCCTGGTGGTCAGGGAGGGAGGCAAAGGCGGCCAGCCGCCCATCCCGGCGGCAGCGGGCGTTGTTATCCAGCGCGATTTGCAGGTTCTCGTCGGCTATAGACTGGAGAATGCGTTTTCGGAAAATATCAGTTTTCATCTGTGTTTATCTGTGGTTCAAAACTTCCGCAATATGCACCACGCGCTGGCTCTTCCCCATTCTATGCAGCCCTCCGGCAATGTGCATCCGGCAGCCGGTGTCGGCGACAACCAGCGTGGGCGCGCCGGTCTTCTCGAAGTTGGCGCTCTTGCGTTTCAGGAATTCCGCCGAGAGTTCGGGATGCTCCACCGAGAAGACGCCGCCGAAGCCGCAGCAATCCTCCCCGTGGGGCAAGTCTACGACTTGCGCGCCTTGCACTGCCGCCAGCAGGGCGCGCGGCTGGCGGCCCACGCCCAGGCCGCGCAGGAGGTGGCAGGACGGGTGATAGGCCAGCCGTCCCGGCCAGCGCGCGCCTGTATCTGTCACGCCGCGCACGTCCACGAGATATTCGGTGAATTCGTAGACGCGCCTGGCCAGCGCCTCGGCGCGCGGCAGCCAGGCCGGGTCATCCTCGAAGAGTTCGAGATAACCGTGCCGGATCATCGCCGCGCACGAGCCGGAGGGGATGATGATCGGGCAGACCTCCGAGGTCTTAAGAGACCTCGGAGGTCTCTCCAGACCCCGGATGGTATGCTCGGCCAGCGGACGGGCGTCCCGGCGCAGCCCGGCGTTGAAGGCGGGCTGCCCGCAGCAGGTCTGGGCGGGCGGGAAGTCCACGCGCACGCCGAGGCGGTTCAGCACGCGCACCATCGCCTCGCCGGTCTCGGGGAAGAAGGTGTCCACCAGGCAGGTGACGAAGAGTTGGACGATTTCGGCCATGCCGCTATTTTATCGCTGAATCTCATGGTATGATCGTTGCTTTGGAAGGACTGACCATGCCCACTTTCCGCGCCAAAACCCCCAATCACTTCGACCTGCCGCGCCGCATCAGCCGCCTCGGCGAACTGGCCTACAACCTCTGGTGGACCTGGAACCCGAACGCCCAGCGTCTCTTCAACCGCATTGACAACGCCCTCTGGGAACGCCTCAACCACAACCCGCTGCGTTTTCTCCGGCAGGTGGGGCGCTCCGAGATCAACGCCGCCGCGCAAGAAAGCGTCTACTCGAACGCTACAACCGCGTCTTCCGCGACTTCGACGCCTACCTCAACCAGACCGACACCTGGTACGCCCGCGAACATTCCAGCCATTGCAAAAAAGGCATCGCCTACTTCTCGATGGAGTTCGGCCTGCACGAGACCATGCCCATCTATTCCGGCGGCCTCGGTGTGCTGGCGGGTGACCACCTGAAGGAAGCCTCCGATCTCGGCCTGCCGCTGGTCGGCGTCGGTCTGATGTACGCCGAGGGCTACTTCTCCCAGCGCATTTCCGAAGACGGCTGGCAGGTGGCGGTCAACAACCCACTCACCTTCGACGACCTGCCTGTCCAGCCGGTGCTGGATAAAAATGGTGAATTGCTCAAAATCACCGTCAATTTCCCCGACTGTTCGGTCAACGCCTGCATCTGGGAACTGCGCGTCGGGCGCATCCCGCTCTACCTGCTCGATACCGACCTGGACGAGAACGCCCCCAACGACCGCAAACTGACGGCGCGCCTCTACTGGAGCGATATTGACCTGCGCATCGCCCAGGAAGTGCTGCTCGGCGTGGGCGGTGTGCGCGCCCTGCGGGCGCTCGGCTACGAACCCTCGGTCTGGCACATGAACGAAGGTCATGCTGCGTTCCTGACCCTGGAACGGGTGCGCGAACTCGTGGCCGGGGGCACCCCCTTCAAGAAAGCCGCCCAGAAGACGCGCGGCAACAACGTCTTCACCACCCACACCCCGGTCCCGGCCGGCAACGACGAGTTCCCGCTCTGGTTGATAGACAAGAACCTCTCCAATTACTGGGGCGAACTCGGCCTGACGCGTGACCAATTCATTGACCTGGCGCGCAGCCACCAGGCCTGGGGCGAGACCTTCAGCATGCCCATCCTGGCGCTGCGCCATTCCGAGGGCCGCAACGCCGTCTCGGAACTGCACGGGCGCGTCAGCCGCCGCATGTGGCAGTTCCTCTGGCCGGAAGTGAAAGAGGCCGAGGACGTTCCCATCACCTCCATCACCAACGGCGTCCATACCGGTACCTGGATGGCGCGCCGTCTGCGCGTGCTCTACGATAAATATCTCGGCGAAGACTGGCTCGACCGGCTCGACGAACCCGAAACCTGGGATCGGATGGACGCCATTCCCGAGGCCGAACTCTGGGCGGTGCACATGCACCTCAAGCGCAAACTGGTCTTCTACGTACTGAATCGTGCCCGGACACGCTGGATGGCGGGCGGCTTCCACCCGGTGCAGGTCATCGCCTCCGGCACGATGCTCGACCCCTACGTGCTGACTGTCGGCTTCGCCCGCCGCTTCGCCACCTACAAGCGCGCCACCCTGGTCTTCGATGATCTCAACCGGTTGCTGGACATCATCAACCGTCCCAACCGCCCGGTGCAGGTCATCTTTTCTGGCAAGGCGCATCCCGACGACGAACCCGGCAAGCAATTCATCCAGGAGGTCTATCGCGCCGTCAAGAAGGCCGAGAACGGCGGACGGCTGGTCTTCCTCGAGGACTATGATATCAACCTGGCGCGCTACCTCGTCCAGGGCGTGGACGTGTGGATGAACAACCCTGGCCGCCCCACCGAGGCATCCGGGACCTCGGGCATGAAAGCCGCGTTGAACGGCGTGCTCAACTTCTCGGTTCTCAGCGGCTGGTGGCGCGAGGCCTACAACGGTGAGAACGGCTGGGCCATCGGTCCCGACGCCGACCTGGACGCGGTGGTCAGCGACGAGGCGGACGCCGACAGTCTGTACGACACGCTGAAGAACGAGATCATCCCGCTCTACTACACCGACCGCGGCGCGAACGACATCCCGGTCAAGTGGGTGACGCGGATGAAGAAATCCCTGCGCACGATCACCCCGCTCTTCGGCACGCGGCGGATGCTCAAGGAATACGTGGAGCGGCTGTATCTCCCGGCGATGAAGTAACTGAAAGAAACTGTAGGGGCTGTCCCCAAAGGGGCAGCCCCTACAGTTTAAGTAAGCAAAGTCGATACTTTCCCTCTATGGAATCATTCTATTTGGATCTTGTTTGCAAAACGGTGTGCATTCCATGATCCTACTCAACTCATCCGCTGCAAGACCAATTTGTTGATTAGCATCAAACATATAACTTCTAACAGTAATATCACTTATGTCACATCATTGATGATATAGCATTAATTCCCCCTTGTTACAAGAGGCTTGTTTATTATGGCACAAGCCTCCCGTTTCTCTCCACTTCCACCCACATCCACCCCCCATCCGTCGAGACCGTGATCCAGCCCGCCCGGTCGGTGCGCAGGAGGCTGATGCCCTGCACGGCGTCCAACACGGCCTGGGCGGGCAGGCCCTCCGGATCGCCGGCCGCGACGCTGAGGATGACGATCTGCGGGCGCAGCGCCGCGATCCATTCGGGCGGGTTGAGCGGGGCGCAGCCGCTATCACCCAGCAGGAGCAGCGAGACGGGGCCGACTACTGGAACGCCTTCTTGAACGCCTGCGGAAGAGTGAAATCCGGCAGCAGCGTGGATCGAAAGACCCATAGGATATATATCGCGGCGCTGACGAACATCAATTCGGTCACTTCCTCCCAGAACGTCGCCCAGACCAGCGCCTCGGCATAGACCAGCCCCAGCGTCACACGGAACAGCCCAAAGCCGAGAAAGCCCGCTCCGCCGCACAAGAGTACCCGCGCCAGCGGGTGAATCGTTATGCGCGGGGTGCGCTGCAAGACCAGCGCCAATTGGTGCGGCTCGTGGCAGTGCTGTATAGTGGCAAATGGTATCGCTACTTGAGCAACGAGTTGGATGCCGAACGCTTGCCCACCGCCTATCTGGTCGCTTTGTACTGGCAACGCTGGCGCATCGAAGACGCTTATGCAATCGTCAAACGCCTGTTGGGCCTGGCCTACTTCTGGTGCGGCGCTCAGAACGCCGTCGAGATGCAAGTCTGGGCGACCTGGTTGCTCTATGCCGTCTTGGTTGACCTCACCGATGCTGTAGCCGAAGCTCTCAATCAGCCTTTTGCGGCAATCTCCATCGAGATGGTCTATCGCAGCCTGTACTTCTTCACGCAAGCCCATCACCGCGGCGAAACCAACAACGTCGTCGCTTACTTGGCTGCCAACGCCAAGTTGTTGGGTATTGTGAAACGCAAACGCAAGACCGCTCGCCCTTCTCCGCTGGAAATCATACCTCCTCTCTTGACAAGCTCATGCCATCCTTAACTTGTGAGTGATGTCCAAAGGGATCATCGGCAAGTTCAATGCGGGGAGCTATCAGGCTTTCTTGAAGGAAGTGCTGGAGAAAACCCAGGGGCCTTTGATTCTGATCCAGGATGGGGCTCGCTATCATACCGGCAAAGCCATGCAGGCTTTCTTCGCTGAACGCCTGACTTCAATCTGATTGAGTACCTGTGGCGTAATCTCAAAAAGTTGGCAACCCATTTACCCTATTTTCCCACTTTCGACAAGTTGGTTCAGAAAGTGGACGAGAAACTGCATTATTTCGCTGACCTTCCCCAAGCAATTCTGGGGTTGATGGGCAAGTACTGCAAGACCCTCGGCGCAGAAGCCACTTGAAAGTCGAGAAGCCGTCTCAAAATCTTTTTCTTAAAAGCTATACCAAAGAACCACCAATCGTAACTCCGACCAACTTCTCCTTACGCCGCGTGTCGGTGCAGAAGTCTCTCTGGCATGACACGTAACGCAGACCCCAACGGAATACTACCACCAATCAAGCCCGTCATCACGCTCAATGGGATGCTCACAACAATCAACCACAACGGGAAGATAAATGGAAGGTAAAAATACGAGCGCGATACCCACTCGTTTAATAAGAGCGCTAAACCATACCCCACCCCCATTGCTAGCAGCCCACTGATAAGCCCTACAAGAATTTGTTCACCCAACAAAATCACTGTGATCTGCCATCGAGTTCCACCCAAGGCGCGCAAAACGCCTATTTCATTATGCCGCTCCAATGCCCGCATCGCCATCGCATCCACCAGCCCGATGATCACCACCAACAACATCAGCGCCAAAACTACAGAGATAAAGAGGTTCATCAATGCCAATTGTTTCAAGCCCGTCTCCAACCAATATTCGTAGGTGTACAATGCCGCCAAACCACCATACTGCTCCCTCAGCGCCTGGACGACCTGTGGACGCATATTACTGTGAACCTTGACCAATACACGCGAGATCAACCCTTCGTTGCCGGTAAGGGTCTGCGCCAGCGGTAATGGTATATACAACACCGCGCCCATGTTGTTACCATGAACGATAATGCCCATAACTTTTGCCTTGACAGTGCGACTAGGATTGGAGATCTCTATTTCATCACCAAGAGACAGCCCTAACTCGCGTGCCACGCGGGTGGATACCAGAGCTTCACTTGGCGATGACTCTCCCATCGAGAATCCCCCGCCAGCAAAATAATTAAATGTGGTGACCTGCGAATCAGGGGGAATTCCAACCACTTCCACTTCCAGTGTCTTTGCGCTGTTTGCTGCACGTACATCTTGCCCATAGACATCTACCGCCGGCTCGACATAGGCCACACCATCCATTACATTAATCTCATCCACGACCTCCTGTGGCATAGGCTCGTGGAATTCCACCTGAAGATCATAGTTGAGAAGGTTTTGCTGTGAAACGTACGACTCTTCCATCCCAACAAAGAACCCGCGTATCCCAATGAAAGAACCGACAATCAGCGTAATTGCCCCCATGATAACAATCGTTCCCTCCCTGCGACGGCCCAAACCGCGCACAATATACCGCCACAGAACGCGGTTCCCCAATGCCGAGGCGCGTGGCACAGTTGGCACAACGACATAGGGAAAAGGATTGATGATAAGCCTAAGATCAATACGGTGTCTGAACCGTGCCAGCAGGAGAGCAATGACCATTGGCAATCCCACACCAACCACTACACTGAGGCCAAGTGCCGTCACTGAAATCGTCGTTACCAACTGTGTTACCTGAATGATTTGGGTATAGAACGACACCAATAGGCGGGTAAGCAACACGCCGAGTGGTACACCGATGGCCGTACCCAGGCTGCCATAAAGCATGGCCTGCCCAATCGTCACTGCTCTCAATTGCCAATCAAGTGCGCCCACCGCCTTCATTAGCGCCAATTCATTGCGGCTTTCGGCCAACGCGCGGCCTAGAATCCTTGAAGCATCAAATTCTTTACAAACAGAGCAAGATTTTTCAGGTATTCAA
>JASEHI010000098.1 GCA_030018695.1 Anaerolineales bacterium | reverse complement strand
GTTTTTTGCCAACCTTCGGGACGGTTTCAACTGAAATGAAACACACCCAAATGATTGAGTCCACTGCAAAAACTCTTTTTTTAACGCAAGGGCGCAAAGTCGCAAAGAATTTTAAGTTCTACCTCGAGAAAATTCCAGTGAAACGCCCTTCGGCTTCGTTTTTTTTTTGAAACAGATTTTGTTTTTCTTGGCGTCTTCGCGTTAAAAACTTTGCTTTTTGCAGTGAAGTCATGATTATTTTCTTGAGGGAGAGGTTATGCAACATACTCACGGCTCCATTGAAGTCATCTGCGGTTCCATGTTCAGCGGCAAGACGGACGAACTTATCCGCCGTCTGCGCCGCGCCACGATTGCGCGCCAAAAGGTGCAGGTTTTCAAACCGGCTTTGGACGTGCGTTACGCAGTCGAAAAGGTCACCTCACATGCCGGTACAGACTTCGATGCCACCCCAATCGAGCGCGCTGCGGATGTATACGACCGGTTGGAGAAGGATACAACGATAGTCGCGATTGATGAGGCCCAGTTCTTCGACGATGAGATTATCGCTGTCGTAGATGAATTGGCCAGGCGCGGCATGCGCGTCATCGTCGCCGGGCTGGATACCGACTTTCGCGGCGAGCCTTTCGGTCCCATGCCGGTCTTGATGGCCAAGGCCGAGCAAATGGACAAGTTGCAGGCCATCTGTATGGTCTGTGGCGAACCGGCCAGCCGCACGCAGCGACTGGTCAATGGGCAGCCAGCGCGCTACGACGACCCGGTGGTGATCGTCGGCGCGGCGGAGATGTATGAAGCCCGCTGCCGGGCGCATCACGAGGTGCCGCGTTAGTTTTATAGTCGGGTAGTCAGATAGTCAAATAGTCAAGTAGTCTTTTTGCTCGCTCACTAAACTATAAAGCTCAATATGAATTTCAAGAAGCTCTGTCAACGAATACCCAACGAATAACCGAATGAGCATCCGCGCGCCAAGGAATTCGCTTATTCGTTGCCAATTCGTTGACAGTTTGCTTGACCTCTTTGAAACATATTAAGAGCCAACTATAAAACTATCCGACTACAAGACTACCGGACACAAAACTACCGAAGGTCTACTCGACAGGACTAAAAAATGGAAGATTACAGAAATTTACTCGCCGAAGTCCTCATTGACGAAAAGACCTTGCAAAACCGTGTCGCCGAACTGGGCGCGCAGATCAGCCGCGATTACGCCGGCCAGGATATGCTCCTGATCTGTATCTTGCGCGGCGGGATGATCTTTTTGGTGGATTTGATGCGCCAGATCAGCGTGCCTCACCAGATTGATTTTATGGCTATTTCCTCATACGGCTCCGGAGCGCGCCAATCCGAAGGCGACATCCGCCTGACCCTCGACCTGCAGACCAATATCCACGATAAAAACGTGCTGCTCGTGGAAGACATCATTGACAGTGGTCACACGCTTTCCTATGTTCTCGAATTCCTGACGACCCGCCAGCCGAAGACTTTGCGCGTTTGCACCCTGCTCGATAAGAAAGAACGCCGTGAGGTGGACATCCCCATCCATTACTGCGGCTTTGTCATTCCCAATAAATTCGTCTTCGGCTATGGCTTGGATCTCGACGAGTACTACCGCAACCTGCCCTTCGTCGGGGTCGTGGACTTGGAGAAATACAAGCCGCCAGCCTGATTAAGTCTCACGTCTCATGTCAAACGTCTAACATCTTGCATCTCACGTTTTACGTTTTACGTTTTACGTTTTACTTTTCACGTCTCACGCTCTTCACCTCATGCCCGCCAACGGCCAGGAAAAAACGCCTTCCCCCTACGCAGGACGTTGGGTGGCTCGCCTGCATGGCCAGATCGTCGCCCAGGGCGGGACGCCCGAACAAGCCCGCCGCGCCGCCCAAAGCTCCCGCTTCAAAGAGTCTCCCGAAATCCTTTTTATGCCGCCTTCCACCCCGTTGACCTTTCCACCTTTACTCGACTCCGTCCGGGCTGCCTTGCCGGACGACAAAGTCGTTTACCTGGTCGGCGGAGCGGTGCGGGACCTCTTGCTTGGTCGCGCCATCCACCGAGTAGGTGCTGCGCATGACCTCGACTTCGCCTTGCGCGGGGATGCCATAAAGACGGCCCGGCGCGTTGCCAATTCCCTTAAGGCCGATTTTTACCCCCTTGACCCTGAACGGGATACCGGTCGCGTCATCGTCACAGCCGAGGATGGCACGCGCACGGTGATGGACTTCGCCGCCTTCCGTGGCCCGGATCTGGAAGCCGACCTGAGAGGCCGCGACTTCACCTTGAACGCGATGGCTGTGGACGTGCGTACACTGGCTCTTTACGACCCGCTCGGCGGCGCGCTGGACTTGCGCGAGAAACGGCTGCGCGTTTGCTCACCTTCTGCCTTTAGCGATGACCCGCTGCGCATCCTGCGCGCCATCCGGCTGGCGGCTGCATTTGGTTTTAGCATCTTGCCTGAGAACCGGCAATTCATGAAACAAGCCGTGAAATTATTGCCAAATGTCTCCCCCGAGCGGCTGCGGGACGAACTCTTCCGTATCCTCGAAGGGCCACAGCCGGCAACCTCGCTGCGGGCGTTGGATTTGCTCGGCGCACTGGCGCCTGTCCTGCCTGAGCTGCCCGCGTTGAAAGGAGTCGCACAGCCGTCGCCGCATGTCAGCGATGTCTGGGCACACAGCCTGAGCGTTTTGACTCGCCTGGAAACGATCCTCGCCGCGCTGGCGCCCAATTACAACCCGGATACGGCCTCCGACCTGTTCAATGGCCTGCTGGTGCTGCGCATCGGTCGTTACCGCCAGCTTATAGCAGAACATTTCGCCGCCCCGCTCAATATAAACCGTTCGCTGCGTTCGCTGCTCTTCTTTGCCGCGCTGTATCACGATGTCGCCAAGCCGTTGAAGCAGAGCGCGGACGAAGAGCACCGCCTGCGCTTCTGGGGCCACGACGAGGAAGGCGCAGAGATGGCTGCCGCGCGAGGGCGCGCCCTGCAGTTGTCCAGCGACGAGGTAGCTCGTATTAGGACCATCGTCCGCCATCACATGCGCGTGCTGAACCTTCTCAACCGGCTGGTCGAAGAAGGGAAAAACCCCTCGCGGCGCGCAATCTATCGCTTTTTCCGGGATAACGGAGAAGCGGGTGTGGACGTGTGCCTCCTGGCGCTGGCCGACCTGCGCGCCACCTACGAGCAGACCCTGCCACAGGAAACGTGGGCGGCCGGCCTGGATGTGGTCCGCACGCTGCTGGATAACTGGTATGAAAAACCTGCCGAGTCTGTCACCCCGCCGCAGTTGCTGGATGGCAACGACTTGATGCGCGAACTCAGCCTCCAGCCCGGCAAAAAAATCGGCGAACTGCTGGAAGCTATCCGCGAGGCTCAAGCGATGGGAGAAGTGTCCACGCGGGAGGAAGCGTTGGAACTGGCCCGCCGGAAGTTGGATGCCTGATTATTGCGTACTTCGTACTCCGTACTCCGTAACAGGCGTTCGCGGTACGAAATACGGGATACGCAGTACGAAATACGCAGTACGAAATACGAAGCAGGAGGCCCATGAACATTGTCTTCTTCGATCTCGAAACGCAAAACCTGTTTGAAGATGTCGGCGGAAGGAACAACATCGGGGCGCTCAAAGTCTCCTGCGCGGTGACCTGGTCCTCGGTGCGCAACGGTTACGCCGTGTACTGGGAGAAGGATGTCCCGGCGCTGGTGGCCGAGTTGAAGTCCGCCGGGCGCGTGGTCGGGTTCAACGTCAAAGGCTTCGATTACGAAGTGCTGCGTCCCTACGTCCCGGACGAGCGCCTGCAATTCCTGCCCACGCTCGACATCCTGGCCGACCTGTTCCGGTCGCTCAGTTTCCGCGTCAGCCTGGACTCGGTGGCGCGCGCCACCCTGGGCGATACCAAGATTGCCAGCGGAATCCAGGCCGTGCAGTGGTGGCGCGAGGGCAAACTGGACCCGCTGGTCGAATACTGCAAAGCCGACGTGGACATCACCCGCCGCATCTATGAGTTCGGCTGTGCCAACGGCTTCGTGCAATACTACACCCGCCTCGGGAGCAAGCAGAAAGTCAAAGTGAATTGGGTGTGTTTCAAATGAGTTGAAGTAAGAACGTCCCGAAGGTTTTGCTGAGAAAATTTGATCGTTTTTTGCCAACCTTCGGGACGGTTTCAACTGAAATGAAACACACCCAAACGATAAGATAAGCCAGAGGCCCGGTTTGCAGGCCGGGTCTCTTTTTTTCTATTTCACCACTTTCCCCACAATCGCCGTCTCTTCCAATACCGGTTCATAAAAGCAACGGCAGCCATAATCATGAGAGCAACCTGCCAGGGGCAAGCGCGGTGCCTGATCCTTTGGATAGGTCTTAAGCGCTTCATAGCAAACCGGGCAGGCATCCGCTGCCACGGTCACCCGTACAGCTTTGACACGCGGGTTGGCGCGGAATCTCTTGAGGGCTGCAACCGTAGCCGAATACTCCCCCAAATCGGCGTTACAGTGAGTACAATTCAGGGCATTATCAGGTGAAGACGCGTTACATTGGGAACAGGTTTGCATGGCAAGCCTCTGGATGGGAAATTATACCGCCAATGGCTTGGTTACAAGCTCCAATTTGGTGTTTTCCATCCCGGCGCGGCGTGTCAGGTTATTCAAGTGTGCGATCAGCACGCTGCTGGGGACAGGTTTGATCAGATAATCGTCCGCCCCGGCATCCAGGGCGCTGGCAACCATGCCCGGATTGTCGAGAGCCGATAGGATCAGGATCGGCGTGCTGCTGAATTCGCGCACCCGGGCGCATACTTGCCAGCCATCCACGCCGGGCATCATCAAATCAAGGATCACCACGTCGGGTAAATTCTCGCGCACCATTCTTATACCATCATCGCCTGTATTGGCGGTGAATACTTCGAATCCCCGCGCTTTCAATAACAGAGTAAGTAATTCGGTCATCGCGGGGTCGTCATCAATTGCAAGTACTTTTAGCGACATTCTTCTCTCCACTGGAGGTTTACCTGTATTATCCTTCATAAGATGAAAATTGGACTTATCAAACGCTTTACAAACCTAGCTCCCCAGCCTCCGCTGCAAAAAGATGTTTTACAACCGAAGGCCTACAGACATTCAGGGCTACTCAGCGACACATCTGCCACCGCATCATGTTAAGGTGTAGGACAAAATGCCAATTTGTCCTACATTTACCGCCGCAACACGGCAATCAGCAGTGGATCGCCAGCAATGTGGCATCTGGATAGTGCGCGGTGTGGTAAACTTGCGGCTGGTGTCACAATAGAAATTAATTTTTATCATTTGAGGAGAACAAAAAAATGGCAAAGAAATGGGTTTATCTTTTTGACGAAGTCGCTGCGGCGGAAACATACGCCGCTTCCTGGGATGGCGTGCGCGCCCTGCTGGGCGGCAAAGGCTCCGGATTGGCTGACATGACGCGGGCCGGCGTCCCGGTCCCGCCCGGATTCACCGTCACGACCGAGGCCTGCAACGCCTATTCGGCGGCGGGCAAATTCCCGGCAGGGATGTGGGAGCAGGAACTGGCCGCGCTGCAAGAAGTCGAGAAAAAGACCGGAAAAAAGTTCTGCGACGCGGCGAATCCGCTGCTGGTCTCGTGCCGCTCCGGGGCCAAGTTCTCGATGCCCGGCATGATGGACACCGTCCTGAACATCGGCCTGACGGATGCCACTGCCGAAGGGATGATCAAGCTGACCGGCAACCCGCGCTTCGTCTACGACTCGTACCGGCGGCTGGTGGAGATGTTCGGCTCGGTCGTGCTGGGCATTCCCGATGAACCATTCGAAGAAGCCCTGAAGGAATACAAAGAAAACAAGGGCTACAAGCTCGACACCGAAATGGCTGCCGAGGACTGGAAGGCAATGGTATCTACCTTCAAGGGAGTCATCCAAAAGCATAAGGGCTTCGACTTCCCGCAGGAACCGCTCAAGCAATTGGAATTGGCGACCGAGGCCGTCTTCAAATCCTGGAACGGCAAGCGGGCTGTGGATTACCGTCGCGCCACGAACATCCCCGACGACCTGGGTACCGCGGTCAACATCCAGACCATGGTCTTCGGTAACATGGGCGATGACTCGGGCACCGGCGTGGCCTTCACCCGCAACCCCTCGACCGGCGATAAAAAGATGATGGGTGATTACCTGCTCAATGCGCAGGGCGAAGACGTGGTGGCCGGTATCCGCAACGCCAATCCAATCGCGGCGCTGGTCAATGAAATGCCCGCAGTCTACAATCAATTCATGGACATCACCGGCAAACTGGAAAAGCATTACACGGAAATGCAGGATGTCGAGTTCACCATCGAGCGCGGCAAATTATGGATGCTCCAAACGCGCAACGGCAAGCGCACCGCCAAAGCCGCGGTCAAGATCGCGGTGGACATGGCAAATGAAGGTCTGATTACGAAGGAAGAGGCCGTGCTGCGCGTCACGCCGGAACAGGTGGACGCGCTCCTGCACCCGCAGTTCGATGAAAAAGCGATGAAAGCGGCCGAAAAGTCCGGTGCGTTCTTCGCCAAAGGCGTCAATGCCTCGCCCGGCGCGGCGGTCGGCCAGGCCTATTTCGATGCCGACACCGCCGAGAAGATGGCCAAGGAAGGCAAGCAGGATGTCATCATGGTACGCCCCTTCACCAAGCCGGACGATGTGCATGGCATGATTGCCTCCAAAGGTGTGCTGACCAGCGAAGGCGGCGCGACCTCCCATGCGGCGGTCGTCGCGCGCCAGTTCGGCATCCCGTGTGTGGTCGGCGCGGCCGCCATCAAACTGGACCTCGAAAAGCGGATAATGGAAGTGGATGGCAAGCTCGTCGAAGAAGGTGAGTGGATATCGGTGGATGGCACGACTGGGCAGGTGTTCATCGGCAAGATGCCGATGGTCGCGCCCTCGCTCGAAGAACAGACCGATCTGCTCATCCTGCTGGGCTGGGCGGATGAGATCGCCGCCCGCGAAGGGATCCGCGCGCTGCCAGATGGCCGCAAGAGTCGCGGCCTGCAGGTCTGGGCTAATGCGGATTACCCCAAGGACGCCCGCCGCGCTCGTTCATACGGCGCGGTCGGCATCGGCCTGTGCCGCACCGAGCACATGTTCTTCGAGCCGGAGCGCCTGCCCATCGTCCAGCGCATGATCCTGGCGGACACATCTGCAGAGCGCAGCGCCGCGTTGGACGAACTGCTGCCCTTCCAGCGCAAGGACTTCGACGGCCTGTTCGAGGCGATGGACGGATACCCGGTCATCATCCGCCTGATTGACCCGCCGCTGCACGAGTTCATGCCCGATGAGGAGAAACTGCTCGAAGAGGTCATTACGATGCGGGTCAAGGGTCAGAGCGGTGGATTGACCGAAAAGGAAAACCTGCTGGCCGACATCAAGTCCATGCACGAATCCAACCCGATGATGGGCCTGCGCGGCGTGCGCCTGAGCATCGTCATGCCTGAAATCGTCGAGATGCAGGTACGCGCCATCTTCGAAGCCTCGGCAGATTGCACCCAGCGCGGTATCGTCGTCAAGCCGGAAGTGATGATCCCGCTGACTGGAACAGTCAAAGAACTGGAATGGATCCAGCCGCGCCTCGAGCGCATCGCCGCGACCGTGACGGCAGAAAAGGGCGTCAAGTTCGAGTATAAATTTGGCACGATGATCGAGATCCCGCGCGCCTGCGTCACCGCCGCCGAGATCGCCAAACTGGCCGAGTTCTTCTCCTTCGGCACCAACGACTTGACGCAAATGACCTTCGGCTACAGCCGCGACGACGCCGAGCGCAACTTCCTGGTCACTTATGTGGAGCAGGGCATCCTGCCCAAGAATCCCTTCCAGACGCTTGACCGCGAGGGTGTCGGCCGCCTGATGCAGATAGCAGTGGACGAAGGCCGCAAGTCCCGCCCCGACCTCGAGGTGGGTATCTGCGGCGAGCATGGCGGCGACCCGGAATCCATCGAGTGGTGCCACATTATTGGTAACAACTATGTCAGTTGCTCGCCGTTCCGCGTGCCGATTGCGAGATTGGCGGCGGCGCACGTAGCCTTGAAGTATAGCGGGAAGAGTGTGGCGGAGGATAAGTAACAACCAAGACATCCGAAGTCTTCGCGAAGCACCCCGTAGGGCAAAGACTTCGGATGTCTTTTTATCGCTGAGAAATAATCCGGGGAGGCTATGCAAGCGGTTTAGATACCTAAATTTCGCCCGAATAAGGGGCGAATTGCGTGACAGCAGTGGATAGGCTTGCAAAAAACGAGTGATGGGCTTACTGTATAGGAATTCTTACAAAACCCTACAGGAGGCCCATCACCATGAACGAGTCTATCACGATTAGCGAGAATGTTCGCCGACAACTTTCTGCCCGAGTGACACTGGCAGCACTGGGTGCGAAGCTGAGGAAACTCAAGGTGCTCGAACCGATTAAACAGACCGTCAAGATTGCCCAAAAGACGGTGAAGTACACGCC
>JASEHI010000097.1 GCA_030018695.1 Anaerolineales bacterium | reverse complement strand
GTGGCGTTGATCAAAGATCGCGATACCGGCAGTTCCAAAGGTTTTGCGTTCGTGGAAATGAGCAACCAGAGCGAGGCCGAGAAAGCCATTAGCATGTTCAATGGCTACAACATGGGCGACCGCGCCCTCAAGGTCAATCTGGCGCGGCCACGCGAGGAACGCAGCTTCGGCAGTCGTGGCGGCGGCGGATATGGTGGCGGGGGCGGCGGCTACGGTAACAAACGCGGCGGTCCGGGCGGGGGGGGTAAGGCACGTGGCGGCGGCCAGCGCAGATATTAAGATGACGCTCTAGGAACCCGTTTTCTCAGAGAAAACGGGTTCCTTTCTCCATTTATCCGATCAAAATCACGCGCGCCGGCGCGCCGTCAGATTTGGACAATTTCAAGGGCAGGCAATACAGCTCATAGCGTCCCGGCCGGACCTCGGACAGGTTCACCCCTTCGAGCAGCACGATCCCCCTCCGCAGCAACGTCTGGTGCGTGGCGGTCGCGTCCCCGAACGGCGCAACGGACAGATAGTCCATCCCGATCAAGCGCAGCTCACGCTTGACCAGCCATTCCGCGCCATCCGCTGCAATGGCCACAAATCCTTCCTGGAAGATCCGTTCCCGCCCCCAGATGGCCGAGTTGCGCGTCTTGAACAGGATGCGCTCCGCATCGGCGGGGACTTCAGCCTGGGCAAGAACTTGCGCGGTCAGCCTGTCCACCGAGTCAGGGATTTGGATCACGCAGGCCGGGCCGACCAGGGCCTCCAACGGCAAAGTTTCCACCGTCCTGCCGTCGTTCAGGAAATGGTACGGCGCGTCGACGTGCGTGCCGGTGTGGACGCTCATGGCAAGGTGCGAGATATTACAACTGTCGCCTTTGGCGATAAAGGTGACTTGCCTGAGTTCCACCGCAGGGTCGCCTGGCCAGACGGGCAGCTCGGAGGAAATCGTGAGGGAAATATCATAAATTGCCATAGCGGTCTCCAGAGTTAATCGTAAATCGTAACGCGGAATTCATTCCGCAACCAAAGGGCGATATGAATATCGCGCTACCGAGTAGGTGCTGCGCACAAAATCTTCGCGATTGTGATAGTTTTTCAAGAGTAATCGTATAAAACGTAACTCCCAATCCGATCGCCAATCGCCGATCGCCAATCGTAAATCGTAAATCGTAAATCGTAAATCGCCAATCGTAAATTGAGAATCGCCTCACCAGCCGCTGGCAGAGAAAATATCCTGCAAGAATTGAATCCGCTCAGAGCTGGTCATCGGGCGCGGGCGGGCGTAATCCTCCAACATGGCGGTCAACAACTCGGTGCTGATGTACTTGCCAGCGTAGAAGGTGTGCCGGTCAATGAACTCGCGGCGCGTCCCCACCACGGGGATGTCCATCTGGTCGAAGAACAGGTTGCCCAGCCCATAGTGGATGAATGCGCCGCTGTAGAACTCCATCGCCTGCGGCAGGTGCGCCTGGCTGCCGTTGACGATCAGCGCGCCGGCCTCTGCCATGCCGCGAAAATCGCTTTTCTGCTTATCGGTCGGGATTGGCGTGTAATACTCGAAATATTGGAATGTGACGATGGGTAGATAGCCCTCGGCGCGCCGGCGGGCAATCTCGATGTGCATCCAGTAATAGTCACAGGACGCCGCGCCGGGGCGCGTCTCCGTCGCCCAGGCGCCGGGTGGGCCGACCGGGTTGCAGCCGATAAAGGCCAGGCGGTTGCCGTTGTGTTCCAGCGTGATGGCCTGGGAAGCATCCTGCAAATCCGCTCCGCCGCCATAGTATTGCCAGCCGCGCTGCTTGTACAGCTCCAGGGTATAAAGGGTCGCCGCGGAGCCATAATCCTGGAAATGGTTGCCGGTCAGTTCGACGATGTCTGTGCCGATGTATTCCATCAATTCGATGTAACGCGGGTCGCTGCAAAAGCGAAGTGTCGTTTGGTTGGGATCGGGATATGGGCAGCCAGCCGCGAAGGGGACCTCATTGCTGATGTGCGTCAGGTCCGCGCTGCGCAGGAGATCGCCAATATCCCGCGCCGGATAGGTCACGCCCTTCTGCTCCATGCGGAAAGCCGTCGCCCGCACCAGGGCGGTGACGCCGGTCATGACGAGGGTAGTTAGTTTAGATGGATCGCGATTCGAAGGATGAAGGATGAAAGATGAAGGATGAAGTGAGAAAGTAACAAACAGCGGATAGGTTGCCAAGTCGAAATCTTTGTGAATGGGGGATTGACCATCAATGGTCAACACCTTCCAGCGTGGTTCGAGGGATTCGAATGGGATGATCCCCCAGGCGGGTTGCTCACCCCAGGCTGCATCCAGCAATTGGTCGGCGGGTGCGGTACGCACCGACCCGGGGCCTGGCGCGCCCCATTTGGCGCTGAACGCGGCGAGGGTGGATTCAGTCATCCATAACGGCCGGCCGGCAAAGGGTCCGGCCGGTTCGCCGGCCCAGGCGCGGCGCAGCTCGTCCGCGCGCACGCCGTCCGTCACGGTTGAGAAGGGAGCGACAAGCGCGTAAATCCAAACTGATTGACGATTTTCGATTGACGATTGCAGATTGATGTCAAGCAGAACCGTCGCGTTTTCGGGAGCAGAAGCGAGCGGAAAGCCGGAGGCCAGGGCAGACTGTCGCAAGGCAGCTGGAACAGCCGGGCTGATCCACAACGATGCGGTTACAGGCGGAGGACCGGGTGGGATTTCAAGAGGGAGGGTTGCAGTGGGAGGCAGCGTCGGTGTGCTGGGTGGGGTTACGCCCAGCGGCTGGAAGGGCGTGGCTGTTTCGGTTGATCCCGGCGGCGCGACGAGCATCACCGTCGGCGCGTAGGTGAGCGGGCCGGGAGTCCCCCACAACGATGAGCCACACGCAGTCAGGAAAATAATAAGGAAGGTCAGCGTCAAAAGACGGGGAGGTTGCATAATATGGCTTTCTAAAAGTCGCGGATTTTTAACGCGAATACTCTACGAGTACGATGTGCCGCGAATGGGCGAATTACGCGAATTTTTGTATTCGTCAACAGTCTACAATATTCGCGCAATTCGCGTTTCGGTTTTTTTTATCTCGGCATCGCGAGAATCCGATTCTGTCATGGAAACATGAGAACGCCATAAACAATGTTTATTCCGCCGTCAATTCTATTGTCCCCTGGGAAAACTTCTTCACCGCGGCCGGATCGAGCGTCACGCCCAGGCCAAGCCCTGTTGGAACGTCAATGGTGCTATCCGCGTTGAGGGTGAAACGCTCGTTGGTAATATCCTGGTGGTAATAGCGTTCAGAGGCGGAGATGTCGCCGGGCAGGCTGAAATTGGGCAGTGAGGCCAGCGCCATGTTGGAGGCGCGCCCGACGCCCGTCTCCAGCATCCCGCCGCACCAGACAGGGATGCTGCGCTCCCGGCACAAGTCGTGGATGGCAATTGCCTCACTCAGGCCGCCAACCCGCCCAGCCTTGATATTGATGATACGGCAGGCATCCATCTCGATGGCATAGCGGGCGTGGCGGGCCGAGAGGATGCTCTCGTCCAGGCAAATCGGCGTGCGGAACTGCCGCTGGAGCTTTTGATGATCCCAGATGTCGTCCTCGAAAAGGGGTTGTTCGATGAGCAAGAGGTCTAACTGGTCCAGCGGTTGGAGAGTCTGAGCAGTCTCCAAAGTGTAAGCTGAGTTGGCGTCCACTTGCAGCTTGAGTTCAGGGAACGCCTGGCGGACGGCGGAGGCGTCGTCCACATCGCGGCCGGGTTTGATCTTGATCTTGACCCGCCGGTAGCCCTTCGCCAAGTACTTCTCCACGGCCTGAACGAGGGCTTCGGGCGATTCCTGTAATCCCACCGAGACGCCCACCGCGACCCGGTCGCGCTGGCCGCCGAATAACTCGCGCAGCGACTTGCCCTCGCGCTTGCCGCGCAAGTCCCATAACGCCATCTCGATCCCGGCCTTGGCCAGGTGATGGCCGCGGATACCCGCCACGCGGCGCTGGAAATTTGCCGCGTCGTTGATCTCCTGTCCAAGGATGATTGGCGCGATGAAATCCTTGAGAATGTGCCAGGCCGTGCCGGTG
The DNA here is from genome assembly GCA_030018695.1 of Anaerolineales bacterium. Taxonomy (GTDB): domain Bacteria; phylum Chloroflexota; class Anaerolineae; order Anaerolineales; family Villigracilaceae; genus CG2-30-58-95. The sequence continues at coordinate 4,489 of JASEHI010000097.1, read as the reverse complement.
GTCTCGTAAGAATAGCCAGGATCGCGGTCGGCGACACACTCGCCGTAACCGGTCAGCTCTTCGGATTGGATGGTGACCAGGATGCACTCGCGCTCGGTCGTCCGTCCGAAGGAGGTCTCGAAGGGGGAGACGAGCGGCATGGAGAGGTGGGTGAGGGTGAGATGTTCTATTTTCATGTGCAGGACATGGGAGTGGGTGTCAGGGAGTCATTGATAAGCATTACTTATGTCTCTTTTTCTTCTTTTGGCTCACTTCTTCTGGTTCCAAAGGTACAACCTGCAATGCTTCTTCCATGGTAAGTTTTTCTTTTCTCATCCCTTGTACGGGTGTGCCGCAGTAGGGACAAATATTCCAGGCCAATTCCATCAGCTTGCCGCACTGGCGACAGGGTTTCTTGAGCTTGGTCTGGCAGTTCGGGCAGACCAGCCAGTTGTCCTTGATGCGCCGTTCACAGCCGGGACAGACGGCTTGGTCCTCGATGGCTTGCAGGAGGGCTTCCTCTTCAAGTGTCTTCTGGTATTCCTCTTCGAGCGTGCGTTGCGGGCGCAGGATCAGGTAGACCAGCACGCCGGGCAGCGAGAGCAGCGCCACCAAGGCCGCCGCCAGGAGATGCACCAGCCGGTCGCGGGCGCGACTCTTGATGTCGCGGTAGGTCCAAACGACCAACGCCAGCCACAGCGCGGCGATGAAGGCGCCGCTGAAACCGGTCAACACCAGGGTGAAGTTGCTGAGGAACGCGGGGTCAAAGGTCATGCTGCCCTCCTTCTCGGTCGGCAAACCGTAATGCGATGGATGCCCAGGGTCGCGATCTGCGTTCTTTCAACATCCAGCTCGGCCAGTTGACAGGTTCTAGTAAAATCCTGTCGCACCCATTCGTACATCAATTCGGATTCGTCAATCCAGTTGGCGAAAACAGTCCAACCCTTCCAAAAGAGTGGATTTCTGGGCGTGTGCGGTTCGACGATGACCACTTTGCGGCGGCTGACGCGCCACATCTCAGCAAGGACACGCTGCTGCACATCTTCGGGCATATGATGCAACGCCAGGGAAATGGTGGAAATATCAAAGGATTGATCATGAAATTCGAGCGCGACCGCGTCCATTTCGAGAAAGGTCGGCTTCGGCGTGACCAGTTTCAAGGCGGCCCGCGCCAGCATGGATGTCGAGATGTCCACGCCGGTGACGTGGGCGCCGCGGCGGGCCAAGGCAATCGCCAATTCACCGGTGCCGGTGCATACGTCCAGCACGCTCTCACCCGGCTTTACATCGCTGAGCGCCACCGCCCAATGGCGGGTATCCCTACGTATAAACTCCGTGAAGTCATAGTACTTGGCAAAATGGTTATAGTGGTGAAGCACGTGGTGGCGATAATCGCGACTGGTCACTTTTTTACGTTCAGCTCGTCAGGCTAATCCTTGGCGCTGTAGCCAGGCCCGCTCTTGAAGTAATCGTAGTTGGGCTGGATGTCGGGGGTCAGGTCCACCGTCTCACCGGCCTGCAATTGCCTGGTGCAATCCAGCACTACCGGTTTACCCTGGTGATTGGTACCCTCGTAGTGTCCGCTCAGACCAACTTTGCTGATATATTCGCCGCCCTTGGCGGTGTAGGCCGCCGGCACCTCGTCCTCGGGGAAGATGGCGCCATACGGACATTCCGGGATGCAGGCCCCACAGTCTATGCAGGTATCCGGGTCAATGTAAAACCACGGCCACTGCTCCTGCGGCTTGCCAGGGAGGATGCACTCTACCGGGCAGACATCCACGCAGCCGCTATCTCGCAAACACAGGCTGGTTATGATATGAGTCATAGAAACTCCTCCTTTGGGATAGAGAAAGATGATCCGATGGATTAATTCTACCTCATTTTTTCTTTGAGGACAGGCGTGATATTCACCTATTTCCACCATTTTAGTATAAGATTTTTGTCTGCTTTCACTCACCTAATCTTGACAGGAATGGTCTTTATTATTATGATGATTGCAGGCTTTGGCAGAAAAAAGCCAGCGAGGGTCAACCACTTACGCATCTATTCATAACACAAGGAGGCTTTCCATGTTTTACCAAATCTTCGAAGCGCTGGATAAGAAATTTGGCGTTGAACGCGCCCAGGCGCACTGCGACGTTCCCTGCGGGATTTACGATCCCAGCAGCGCCCAGATCGCAGCCCTGACCGTCGTGCGCATGATGGACCTGATGGCCGATTTGGAGGCCAAGGGCCACGACAATCATCTGGCCTTCATCAACAGCATGGCGCGCTACATCGCCGTCAAGGAAGAACACGCCGAGAAGGCCAAGCACGAGGTGCGCGTCATCTGGGGCGATTACATCAAGCCCGAGCACGTTGAGAAGCATCCCGAGCTGACTGACCTGGTCTTCAAAATCATGAGGCTGGGCTCCAAGGTGCGCCAGACAGCCGACCGCGAGGCCGGTGTGCAGTTCGTGGAGGCGATCAACCAGTTTGCCGAAATTTTTTGGGAGACCAAGGGCGTGGCCGTCAAAAAGGCGAAAGCTCCTTACGCCCCGGCGTTAGAGATGGTTTACCCGAATCTCTAATCACCAGACATTATCCGCAATAAGGTTCATCCCCTTTTTTGCATCGAATTTTACCCTACGGGTACAATGTCGCGAATTCCCAAAAAAAATGTCAAATTCGCTCAACATCGTACCCTGAGGGTATTCGATGCAGAGAAAGTGATTAATGCTCCGACTACTCAAAGTGACAGGTGATAGCCTGTCACCCCTCTACAAGGAAGGGGATTACGTGGTCATCGCCACGCTCCCCTTCTTTTTGCGTCGCTTACGGCAGGGGGATATTATCGTTTTCCATCACGGATTGTATGGGACTCTGATCAAGATCGTGGATCGTCTCTCGCCCGAAAGCGACGAAATCTACATTGTCGGCGCGAGCGAGAATAGCCTGGATAGCCGCCGGCTGGGCGCGATCAACCGCCAGGCGATCAAGGGCAAGGTCATCTGGCACATCGCTAAATGACATTTGTATGGCTTTCTCATGTTTCCTTGACAGTAAGAACGTCCCGAAGGTTTTGCTGAGAAAATTTGATCGTTTTTTGCCAACCTTCGGGACGGTTTCAACTGAAATGAGACACACCCTAATGACATTTGCCAGGGGATTGACGAAAAAGGGTAATCGCCGGTAGCATTAGGGAATGAATGAACAACGCTCACGCCAGATCCTGCCCTTTGCAATCCTGGGGGCCATCCTGGCGGTCTCGACCGCCTCGATCTTCATCCGTTTTGCTCAACAGAACGCGCCGTCGCTGGTCATCGCCGCTTTCCGCTTGACCTTCGCCAGCCTGATCCTGGCGCCCATTGCCCTGACGCGTCACCGCGCCGAACTGCGCAGCCTGACACGGCGCGAATTGCTGCTTGCGCTGCTCTCCGGCATATTCCTCGCCCTGCATTTTGCCACCTGGATCTCCTCTTTAGAATATACCACCGTCGCCAGCTCGGTCGTGCTGGTCAGCACCTCCCCGCTATGGGTGGCGCTGCTGGCTCCGCTCTTCCTGCGCGAGCGGCTGACCCGCTCGGTGTTGAGCGGCATGACCCTGGCGTTGATCGGGGGGATGATCATCGCTCTGAGCGATTCCTGTACCTGGCAAAATGGATTGACCCTTCGACCCGGCTCAGGGCTAGCCTGCCCCTCCCTGGCGGAATTCGTCAAAGGAAACGCGTTCTTCGGCAACTCCCTGGCCCTGGCCGGCGCGTGGACGGTGGCCGGATACCTGCTGATCGGACGCAGCCTGCGGGCAAAGATGTCGCTCGTCCCATACATCTTCGTTGTCTACAGCATGGCCGCCGTGGTGCTGATCGTCATCATGTTCGCGGCCGGCGAGACGCCCCTCGGCTACCCGCCGATGACTTACCTCTGGATGCTGCTGCTTGCGCTCGTGCCGCAGCTCATCGGCCATTCCACCTACAACTGGGCGTTGCGCTACATGTCCGCCGCGCTGGTGGCTGTGACCACGCTCGGCGAACCGATCGGCTCGACCATCCTGGCCTATTTTATCTTGCGCGAAGCGCCGACATGGATCAAGCTCGGCGGGGCGGCGATGATCCTGGCAGGGATTTGGATGGCATCGAAAGCAGAAACCAAGAGCCGGTCCGAAGATTAGAGTTCCTTTTTTCCCTCAGCAGCGAATGTGTCTCGACTTCGCAGGTATACAGGTATAATCAGAAAGTGGAGGTAGAAATTGCTATGATAGAAAAACAACTGCTGGAACGCATCGTCATGAACCCAAAGGTAATGGTTGGCAAACCTGTTATCAAGGGGACTCGGCTAACCGTCGAATATATTGTGGGTCTGTTGGCTCACGGGGCTACGTTCGATGAAATCATGGATGAATATCGAGGAATAACCACCGAAGATATTCATGTTTGCGACCAAATCGCTGGAAAGCACCGTTTTAATAAGACCTGACACACCGATTTCCCTGTGATGCGATGAATAGGCAAGTATTCAGCCCATAAAC
>JASEHI010000096.1 GCA_030018695.1 Anaerolineales bacterium | reverse complement strand
CACCTTCTGCCCAACTTGATACAAACCATCATAAATTACTTTCGTCTCCAGACGCTGATTTCCTAACAACCGATACATGCTTTTGGCAACAGCCCAGGTTTCTCCTTCTTGCTTCCCAGCTTGGCGCGCCATTCCGGTAATCACCGGCGTCTGTCCTCCAAGAACCCCAAGTACCATGTTTCCCAGCACTTTCTTCATCCGACTATCCGGCAACATTTCCATCAGAGGCTCTGTGTGGCTTTGGATTGTGTCTTTGATTTCCATAATCGGCAACTTGGCAAGATTGCTTTCGAGTGCTATATTCATGGTGGCTCTGCTCCTTGTGGTTGTGGTGTTCGCACATCTACTACTTTACCACGATCGAGCAGAGCTTTTTCCTTCTTCGCGACTTGTGGGTAATCACCAGCCATCAGCCTCTTGACTTTTTCTGCAATATTTGCTATTCTTTATCTACCGACCGGTCGGTAGGTTGAAATGAATAGAGATCATATACTAGAAGCTGCTGCTCAAATATTTCGTCAAAAGGGTTTTCATCTTGCCTCGATGCAAGATATTGCCGAGGCGGTGAATCTCCAAAAAGCCAGCCTGTATCACCACGTTTCGAGCAAGCAGGAAATCCTATTGGCTCTGCTCGATCAGGCCCTCGACTTGCTTACCGAGCGACTGTTGCTGGTAATACAACAAGACCTGCCGGCCGACGAAAAATTGCGTGCGGCGGTTCGTTGTTACCTGGAGGCTCTCGCCGAGCATAGTGACCTGGCTTCGGTCATGATTCTCGAATATCGTTCCCTGGACCCGGAAAACCTTGCCCGGCACGTTCCCCGCCGCGACCACTTTGAGCGGATGTGGCGGGATTTAGTCAAGGAAGGGACTAACTCGGGCAAATTTTGCATGACTGACTCGACAATGGCTGCGCGCACGTTGCTGGGAGTGATGAATTGGACGATTACCTGGTACCGTCCAACCGGGCCGCTGACCATGGGACAGATCGCCGATCAAATCACCTCACTGTTCCTAAATGGCTTGCTCTGCCGGCCTTGAAAACCTCTGACCGAGTAGGTGCTGCGCAGAATGGTTTTTTCGTTCCCGGCAAACTCAAAAGAGACCCACCCGAAGCGATAAGTTATCGCCGGATATCAACCGATACCCAATCGGAAGCGTTCCCAAAGGAGAAAGCCTATGTACTCGTTTGAACCGTCTGATGAACAAAAAATGTTGATAGATGCCGTGATGCGCTACGCCAAAAGCGATCTGCGTCCGGCGGCGCACGACGCGGAGGAAAACAAAGAACTCCCGTTGAAATTGATCAACAAAGGCTGGGAACTGGGCGTGCTGCAAGCCTCCATTCCCGAAGCCTACGGCGGATTTGGCGAGCGTTCCGCCGTGACCGGCGTGTTAGCCGCCGAGGAAATGGCCTTCGGCGACCTGGCCGGTTCGCTGGCGGTCATGCTGCCGGGCCTGTTCACCATGCCCATCCTGCTCGCCGGCACGGAGGAGCAGAAGAAGCAGTGGCTCCCGCCGGTCATCGAGGCCGAATGGAAGCCGTACTCAGCCGCCATGATCGAGTATGCTTTCGACTTCGACCCGTATGCCCTCAAGACAACGGCCAAAGCCAGCGGCGGGGATTACCTCATCAACGGTGAGAAGGCTTATGTCACGTACGCGGCGACAGCCGAAGCGATGCTCGTCTACGCCAACCTGGACGGCAAGACGCAGGGCTTTATTGTTCCGAAAGGCGCGGCCGGCCTGACGGTCGGCGAAGAGCGCGAAAAATTGATGAGCCTGAACGCGCTGCCGCTGTACCGCCTCAAACTGGAGAACGTCAAAGTGCCGGCGGCCAATCGTCTCGGCGGCGAGGCGGGGCATGACATCGAGCCGGTTCTGGCTGCCGGACGCGTGGCCCTGGCCGCGCTGGCGGTCGGTGTGGCGAAGGCGGCCTTTGAATATTCGCGTGATTACGCCAAAGAACGCGAGGCCTTCGGCGTCAAGATCGCCCAGAAGCAGGCGATTGCCTTCATGCTGGCCGAGATGGCAACTGAGATCGAGGCCATCCGCGTGCTGAACTGGGAGGCAGCCTGGATGCTGGATAGCGGCAAAGAGGACGCCTTCAAGCAGGCCTATCTGGCCTATACCGGCGCAGTGGACATGGCGATGACCGTCACCGATCGCGCCGTGCAAATCCTGGGCGGCCATGGCTACATCCGCGAGCACCCGGTCGAGATGTGGATGCGCAACGGGCGCGGCTTTGCCATGTTCACTGGATTAGCCATCGTTTGAACGTTTGAACGTTGACACGTTTGAACGTTCAAACGTTCCAACGTGGAAACGTGCCAACGAAACCGGAGGAACCTATGATCGAATTTGAAGCCCCCAAACCCATCGCCCAGCAACAGTTTGTGTTAAAAACCGTGGCTGAGGAAATGATGCGCGCCAAGTCGCGCTACTTCGACGATCACGAACACGAAATCCCCTACGATTACATCGAGTTCATGCACATGGCGATGCGCGCCACCGGCGCCGGGTCGCTGGCGCCGAAGGAAAAGAAAGAGGAGGCAGAAGATCCCAACAAGCCCAAGCGCCCGCCGATCGGCTACCAGATGCTGGCGCACATGCTTGAAATGCTTTCGTGGGGTGACGTGGGCATGTATCTCGTCACACCCGGCGGCGGACTGGGCGCAGCAGCGGTGCAATCGGCGGCCAATGCCGAGCAGAAGGCCAAGTTCCTGGCGCGCTTTGGCGAGGCAAAACCGACCTTTGCGGCGATGTGCATGACCGAAGCCGGGGCGGGTTCGGACACCTCCGCCATTCGCTCGACGGCCATTCTGGATAAAGAGAAAAACGAATGGGTGATCAACGGCGAGAAAATTTTTGTTACTGCCGGCGATAAGTCCATTACTCTGGACGAGAAATTCGGCAAGGGTTTCGTCGTCGTCTGGGCCTCGATTGACCCCTCAGCCGGACGTGCCGGGATGCGTGCCTTCGTCGTCGAAGCCGGGACGCCGGGCGTCAGCGTCACCAAAATGGAACACAAACTCGGCATCCGCTGTTCGGATACCGCGTCCATCGTTTTGCAGGATGCGCGTGTGCCTTTTGATCATATTTTGGGCAGCCCCGAAGTGGTCAAGGATACCAAGGGCTTCAAGGGCGCGATGGCCACCTTCGACGCCACCCGCCCGCTGGTCGCCGCGACCGGCATCGGCGTGGCACGCGCCGCGCTGGAATTCACCAAAGAGAAACTGGCCGAGAACGGCGTGACCATCCGCTACGGCCTGCCGAGGCAGAAACTGACCAACATCGAGCGCGAGGTGATTGATATGGAAATCATGCTGCGCTCGGCCTGGCTGATGATCCTCAAGGCTGTCTGGATGGCGGATAACGCCAAGCCGAATGCGCTGGAATCCTCGATGAGCAAGGTCAAGGCTGGCGACGCGGTGACCAAGGTCACGCAGAAGGCGGTCGAGGTGATGGGACCGCTGGGCTATAGTCGCGAGTTCCTGCTCGAAAAGTGGTTCCGCGATGCAAAGATCACCGATATTTACGAAGGCACCGGCCAGATCAACCGGCTCGTTGTGGCGAGGCAAATCCTGGGCTACAGCGGGGCGGAGTTGCGGTGAGAAGGAGAGAGACCATGAAATATCACATTCACAAAGCCGTTGTCATCGGCGCGGGGACAATGGGCGCATCGCTGGCGGCGCACCTGGCCAACGCCGGTGTGCCGGTCACGCTGCTGGATATCGTCCCGAAGGACGCGCCGGCGGGCGATAAGGCGGCCCGCAATAAAATCGTGACGGAAGGCTGGGAGCGGTGCATCAAGGGCCGTCCGGCCAACTTGATGTCATCCGACTTGGCGACCTTCGTTAAACTCGGCAACCTCGAGGATGACTTCGAGGCGGTTGCCAGCGCCGATTGGATCATCGAGGCCATCATCGAGCGGCTGGACATCAAACGCCAGTTGATGGCGCGCATTGACAAAGTGCGCAAACCGGAGGCCATCGTCAGCACCAACACCTCCGGCATTTCGGTCAAGGATATCGCCGCCGAATGTTCGCAGGGCTTCAAGCAGCATTTCCTCGGCACACACTTCTTCAACCCGCCGCGCTACCTGAAACTGCTCGAAGTCATCCCCACCGCCGACACGAAGAAGGAAGTGACCGAGTTCATTTCGTGGTTCGGCGAGTACCGGCTGGGCAAGGGCATCGTGCTGTGCAAGGATACGCCCAACTTCATCGGCAACCGCGTTGCCTTCGGCACGGCGGCTTTCGCGCTGAACTACTTCATCGAGAATAACTACACCGTTGACGAGGTGGACGCGCTCACCGGCCCGCTGATGGGCCACCCGAAAACGGCCACCTTCCGGCTGATAGATTTGGTCGGCATTGACGTGTGGGAGCATGTCGGCAAAAACCTGAAGGCGGCCATCCCGCACGACAAACTGGCCATGCCCTACCTGGAGGCTGAAAAGCCGAACAAACTCATCGCCACCATGGTCGAGCGCAACTGGCTGGGCAACAAGACCAAGGTCGGTTTCTACAAGGAAGTCCGCACCGAAGATGGCAAGAAGGAATTCTGGTCGCTGGATTTGCAGAAGATGGAGCACGTCCCGCCTGGCAAGCCGCGCTTCGACTCGGTCGGCAAAGCCAAGGATTTGCCCGAGCTTGGCGAGCGGATGAAAGTATTCATGGCCGAATCCGACCGCGCTGCGACGTTGATCCAGACGCTGACCTATCAGGGCTTCCAATACGCCGCTTCCATCATCCCCGAAGTGGCGGATACACCCAAGCCAATTGACGACGCCGTGCGCTGGGGCTTCATGCACGAGACCGGGCCGTTCGAGATCTGGGACATGCTCGGGGTAGCCGTGACGCTCGAGCAGATGAAAGCCGCCGGGTTCGCTCCCGCCCAATGGGTGGCGGACATGCTCAAGTCCGGGTGTGCCACGTTCTATCAGTACAAGGAGGATAGCAAAGTCGGCGTCTATGATCTCAGCCAGAAGAAATACGTCCCCATCCCGCGCACGCCGGGGCTGGTGATTCTGAGCGAATTGAAACGGGCAAAGAAAGTCATCCGCGAGAACGCCGGGGCGAGCCTGTACGATATCGGCGACGGGGTGGCGCTGGTCGAGTTCCACACCAAGATGAACGCGCTGGATGCCGACATCATGGGCATCGCCAACGAAGCGCTGGATCGCGTCGAGAAGGATTTCGCCGGGTTGGTGGTGGGCAACGAGGGAGATAATTTCAGCGCGGGCGCCAACCTGTTCATGATCGTGGTCGCTGCGCAGCAGGGCATGTGGGACGTACTCGAGCAGGCGGTGGCGACGCTGCAAAATCTGAACATGCGCATGCGCTACTCGGCTAAACCAGTGGTGATTGCTCCTGCGGGACTGACGCTGGGCGGCGGCTGCGAGGTCACCATGCACGCCTCGCGCATCGTCGCCGCGGCCGAGACTTACATTGGGCTTGTCGAACTGGGCGCGGGCGTCATCCCGGCTGGCGGCGGCACAAAGGAGTACATGCGCCGCATCATCAACCCGCTGATGCGCGTACCGAGCGCCGAGGCGCTGCCGGGTCTGATGAAGGTATTCGAGCAGATCGGGCAGGCGAAAGTTGCCACCAGCGCCGAGGAGGCGCGCCAGTTCGCCATTCTCGGCCCGGCTGACCGCGTGGTGTTGAGCCGCGATTACCTGCTGGCCGAGGCCAAGAAGGAAGTGCAGCACATGGCTGCCACTGGCTATAAGCCACCCGCGCCGGAGAATATCTATGCCGCCGGGCGCGATGCCCTGGCTGCGCTGCGCGTCGGGGCGTGGTCGTTCAAGGAAGGCAAGTACATCACCGAGTACGAGAGCGTGATGGCGGCCAAACTCGCCAATGTGATGAGCGGCGGCGACCTGTCGCGTCCGGCCTGGGTCAGCGAGCAGTATATCCTCGACCTGGAACGCGAGGCCTTCCTTTCGCTGTGCGGTAATCAGAAGACGCAGGAGAGAATGTGGAGCCTGCTCAATACGGGCAAGCCGCTTCGGAATTAATGTTGGCAAGTTGGAAAGAAGGTTGGCAAGTTGGAAAGTTGGAAAGTTGGAGAGTTGGCAAGGTGGAAGGTTGGAAGGTTGGAAAGTTGGAAGGTTGACCTGCAAACCTGAAAACCTGTAACTTGTAAACTTGTAAACTTGTAAACTTGCAAACTCAAGGAGAAAAGTCATGAAAGATGCTGTGATTGTTACCGCAGTACGAACACCAGTCGGCAAGGCCAAACGCGGCGGACTGGCGACTGTTCGTCCCGATGAACTGGTCTCTCTGGTCTTACAAGAATTACTCAAGCGCACGCCGCAGCTCGACCGCAAAGAAATTGACGATGTCATCCTCGGCTGCGCGTTCCCGGAGGGGGAGCAGGGCATGAACATGACGCGGGCAGTCGTCATCCGCGCCGGGCTGCCGGAGAGCGTGCCGGGCGAGTCCATCAACCGCTACTGCTCGTCGGGCGTGCAGGCCATCGTCCATGCCGCCCATGCCATCATGGCCGGGCAGATTGACGTTGCGCTCGCCGGCGGCGTGGAGTCCATGTCCATGGTGCCAATGATGGGCTACAAGTTCGCCCCGAATCCGGCCTTCGCTTTGGATCTGCCACAGTATTACACCAACATGGGCCTGACCGCCGAGAACGTCTCGGTGAAATACAACGTCAGCCGCGCCGACCAGGATGCCTTTTCGCTGACCAGCCACCAGCGTGCCGCGGAGGCGGTCAACACCGGCCGCTTCGACCCCGAACTCGTGCCGGTGGATGTGGAAGTGAAAGAGATGGGGCCGGAAGGCAAGCCGGTGACCAGGAAATTCACGGTCAAGCGCGATGAGGGTCCCCGCGCCGATACCACCCTCGAAGCCCTCGCCAAGCTCAAGCCGGCCTTCAAAGAGGGCGGCACGGTGACGGCCGGCAACTCCTCGCAGATGTCGGATGGCGCGGCGGGCGTGGTCATCATGTCGGCTGAGAAGGCCAAGGCGCTCGGCCTCGAGCCGCTGGCGCGCTTCGTCAGTTTCGCAGTGGGCGGCGTCGCGCCGGAGATCATGGGCATCGGGCCGCTGGTTGCCATCCCGAAGGCGCTCAAAATGGCTGGATTGACGCTCGCGGATATTGATATAATCGAGCTCAACGAAGCCTTCGCCGCGCAGGGCCTGGCCGTCGTCCGCGAAGTCGCGCTGGATCCCGCGAAGGTCAACGTCAACGGCGGGGCGATCGCCCTCGGCCATCCGCTCGGTTGCACCGGCGCCAAGCTGACCACTCAACTCATCTACGAGATGGGACGCCGCAAGTCGAAGTACGGCATGGTGTCCATGTGCATCGGCGGTGGGATGGGCGCGGCGGCCATATTCGAGAACTTAGTCTTATAGTCTCTAGTCGAATAGTCGAGTGGTCAAGTGACCATCCGACTCAAAGACTATGAGACCATGAGACCATGAGACTATCAGACTATCAGACTACTAGACTATCCGACTAAAAAAAGGAGACCAAAATGCCTCTAACAGTCGAATCCCTCATGGGCAAGATGCCCGGCGCGTTCCTGCCCGAAAAAGCCCCCGGCCTGGATGCCGTGCTGCAATTCAAGTTCAGCGGCGCGGAAGCCAGCGAGTGGTTTGTCACCGTCAAGGACGGCAAGTGCGCGGTCGAGAAGGGCGTCCATCCCAGCCCCAAGATGACCCTCTCCGCCGATTCAGCGGACTACGTCAAGATCTTCACCGGCGAACTGGACGGGATGCAGGCCTTCATGCAGGGCAAGATCAAACTGGCCGGCGACCTGAACCTGGCGATGAAGTTGATGACGATGTTCAAGATACGGTAGCCTGCCCTGCTCTTTCGGGGGCTTGGCTCCCGAGGTAGCGCGTGGATGAAAAAGATCTCCGAGTTCTACGAGAACTCGGAGATCTTGCTAGACAAAGCGGCAGCGGGGGCCGCTCTGCGCGAGCCGGTCTGCTTATTTCCTGGAGGGACGTTCTTTCATGATCTGTTCGCCGATTGCGCGGGCGGATTTCATGGGCAGGAGTCTTTTGCGTTCACGCGTGTAATCGCCATGACCTGCTTCATACTGCTGAATAAAACGGATCGCGCCCGCCGGGCCAAGTTCGCGCAGCAGGACCTCGAAGCCGAGCGTACGAACTTCATAAAGGGTCAAGGTTTCGGTCGTCATTTCAACACCTCTTCCAGCCATTTCACGGGATTGGTTACCGCGAATGAAAATCTTTCCGGATTTCGGTCTACCAGTTTCTGCAAAGCGTCATCGGTTGTCAGGAAAATGTCCACATCTGCCTTCTCGGCAGAGGCAAGGTGAAGGGCGTCATAGCTATCGAATCCTGACGCTTCCAATATTTCGGCCCGTTCCATAATTTCTTCGGTTATCTCTACCAGCTGATGAGACTGTCTTGCCAAAAGGATCAGTCGTTCTCTGCGTTCTTCATCACCGGTTTGCCCGAGCTCATGGAATAGAACGTCGCTGCCACTCCACTCCAATTCACGTTGGTATGCTTTCTCCAATATCAATATCACTGCTTCGGACTCCAGGCGAATCCGGGCTTGCCGCTGATCGTCGAAGGGGCGGTTGAGACAGCATGTG
>JASEHI010000095.1 GCA_030018695.1 Anaerolineales bacterium | reverse complement strand
CTGAAGCCTGTGACGCTTCCTGTCACGCTAAATTCAAATGTGTAAGGTAATCAGACAAGAAGTCTAGAAAGGTAAAAAAACTATTACGGCGTAGATACGAGTATTGTACCTCACGTACGCGAAACTAATGATACAAAAAACACGGGATGACCGAAGCCATCCCGTGTTACCATTCAGCTTTAGACAGTCACGCCTTGTTTGCTTGTGCCACCACCGCAGCAAACGCCTGCGGGTCGCGCACGGCGATGTCGGCCAACATCTTGCGATTGAGGCTGATATCTGCCTTTTTCAAGGCCGCGATCAAGCGGCTATAGGTGGTGCCGTTCAGCCGCGCTGCGGCGTTGATGCGGGCGATCCAGAGCTTGCGCAAGTCGCGCCGGCGCAAGCGGCGGTCGCGCGTGGCGTACCACATGCTCTTCAGCATCGCCTCGTTGGCGCGCCGGAAGAGCAGGTGTTTCGAACCACGCTGACCCTTGGTGTACTTTAGTACTTTCTTATGACGGCGGTAGCCGTAGGGGCCACCTTTTACACGAGCCATGCTTTACCTCCTGCGAACCCTCGGGCGTCGGCCTACAAACGAATCATTGTGCGTCTGTATTGCCAGTTGTGTACACCCGGTAGCCGCAATAATGGTAGCTTGAAGAGCTACCATAAATACGGATACGAACGCCTCAGCGGGCGCGACGTGTCGCGCTCCTACTTGAGGTTTGGCGCTAAGCGCCGGACGCGCTTGATGATGCCCCGTCCTTTAACGGCGACCATTTCAGCAAACAAGGCCTTGACGCGCTTCGAAGTCTTTCGACGCAGGTGAGCCTTGCCGCCTTTTGTGCGCACGAGCTTGCCGGACCCGGTCACGCCGAACCGTTTCGAGGTGGCCTTATGGGTCTTCAACTTAAACTTGCCTTCTTTTTTCTTGCGCGGCACAGCAATTACTCCTCTCACTACCCGCAGGGTGGCCTGCGGACAAAAATTCCACGGGTTTGACCCCGCGGTTAGTTCACCATCTCAGCTAACTTCTCTTCAGCGCTCTCTTTAGGGATGGGTTTCTTTTTCCCTCGAGAGGGGACGAGCATCATGGACATTCCCCGGCCCTCGATGGCGGGCGCCTGTTCCACTATACTCACTTCAGCGAGTTCCTGGGCAATCTCTCTCAGATCTTCCAGGGCCAATTCGGGATAGGTGATTTCACGCCCCCGGAAGCGCACCGTCACCCGCACCTTCATCCCGTGCTCCAACCAGCGGCGGGCGTCATCCACCTTGAAGCCGCGGTGTGCATCGTTGGTCTTGGGGCGGAGACGGATTTCCTTAACCTCGATCTTGGTTTGCTGCTTGCGAGCCTCGCGTTCCTTTTTTGTTCGCTCGTAGAGGAACTTGCCAAAGTCCATCACCCGACATACGGGCGGGGCGGAGTTGGGGGCAACTTCCACCAGGTCGAGTTCCGCATCGCGGGCGATTTGCAGGGCCTGCTTGATGGACACAACGCCAATGTTTTCCGCGTTGGGGCCGATCAAACGAACTTCTGGAACCCGAATGGACTCATTTACTCTATATTCATTGGCGCTGATAAGTCTCTCCTTTTCTATAACAGAAGTCCAGCCAAGGGGCTGGCTTTTGCGGGCTGATAATACCATAGGTCTGCTTGAATCGTCAATAAAAAGCAGAATTTCAGAATCGGGTAACAGCGCAGTAAACCGTTGAGTCTTCGAAAACGCCGACTTACTCAAACCGCAACATAGACAAAAAACCGCTCAACATCATTGAGCGGTTCGAGTTGTGCCCCCAAGCGGACTCGAACCGCTGTTTGGGCCTTGAGAGGGCCCCGTCCTGGGCCACTAGACGATGGGGGCGACAACGAATGCGGGCGTGATTTTATCAGACGGTTTCCGAATCGTCAATCAAAAATACGTGCAGTTCTCCCGGCCCGTGGACGCCGATGGTCAGCGTCATTTCAATATCGGCGGTGCGGCTGGGACCGGTGACGATGACTCCGGCGTCGGCTGCGCGGACCTCGGGCCTGCGTAGCGCGTCGGCGAGATTGGGCAATATCTCGGACGTTTTCAGCACGGCCACGTGGACCTCCGGCAGCAGCGAGGCGGTCAGCGTCTGCCCCGTGCCGGAGATGAGCAGCAGCGACCCGCTCTCGGCTATGCCGCATACCGCGCCGGTGACGCCTGCCCGGATGGTCGGGCTTGTGCTGAGCCATGTCGAAGCATCAGGTTCTCGGATGGCGGGAATTCCGCTGATGTATTTCGCCACGCTCTCATCTGCCTGGACTCGATTCACTCCTTTGGAGCGCAGGAATTCGCTCAGTTTGGCGGACAGTTCCCCCTCCGGGACAAGATGTACCTGCCCGCCGAGAGCAGTCAATTCCCGCGTGAATTGGTCAACCAGCCCCACTTCTTCCCTGTCTACTTGCCCCTTGTCTACTTGTCCCCTGTCTACTTGCCTACTTGTTTCCTTGATACTTTGTTTCACATTCTTCCACCGCGCCCGGAAGGGACGCGCGGCCAGGCGTGGGAGATCCTTGCTGTAGCCCCAACCTGTCCAGGCCGGGAGGCGCATCCATGCGCGGCGGGGGGAGTAGAGGCGGCTGAAGAGCCCGCCCAGAGTCTGTAAAACGGCGAACAGGCGCGGGGTCGCGGCGACGAGGCGGAAGGCTTTCAGACCAAGTTTGACTGAGGCAGGCAGTCCAATCCCCGCAGGATTACGTTTTACGTCTTTACGCTTTACGCCCTCTCCACCTCGTACCCGCAACAATAACCCCGGCAAGTCAATATCCACCGGGCAGGCTTCCTTGCACGCCCCGCACAGCGACGAGGCTTGGGCGAGATAGGCAAAGTTTGGGTCCACCAGCGCGGCGGAGATGACCGAGCCGATCGGGCCGGGGTAGATGCTGCCGTAGGCGTGGCCGCCCAGTTCGCGGAAGACAGGGCAGGCGTTCAGGCACGCGCCGCAACGGATGCAGTAGAGCGATTCGGCTAATAGCGAATGGCGGAGGGCGGAGCGTCCGTTGTCAAGCAGGATCAAGTGACGTTCGAATGGACCGTCGGGGTCAGCGCCTGTCCCGAGCGAAGTCGAGGGAGGGCGGCGCGGTGAATGGATCAGGCTGGTATAAACGCTCAATTTCTGCCCCGTCGCCGAGCGCGGCAGGAGCGAGAGCATCAGAGCCAGATCGTCCAGCGTGGGGACGAGGCGCTCGATACCCATCAGGGCGATGTGGACAGGCGGGAGGGTGGTACACATGCGCCCGTTGCCTTCGTTGGTGACGAGGCACAGCGTGCCGGTTTCAGCCACGCCGAAGTTGACGCCGGAGAGGCCGATGTCGGCGGTGAGGAAGACTTCGCGCAGGACTTTGCGGGCAGTGTTGGTGAGGATGGGGATGTCTTCGGTGTAAGGAATGCCCAGTTTTTCGTGGAAGAGCTGCCCGACATCCCCGCGGCGCAGATGGACGGCGGGGGTGATGATGTGGCTGGGACGCTCGCCGCGCAGTTGTACGATGTATTCGCCCAAGTCGGTCTCGACGACGCGGATTCCGGCCGCTTCGAGGGCATGGTTAAGATTGATCTCCTCGGCGACCATGCTTTTCGATTTTGCAACCAGTTTTTTGCCACGAAGGTCACGAAGGGGCACAAAGGAATCCTTCGTGTTCCCTTCGGCTTCGCTCAGGGCAAGCCTTTGTGATCTTTGTGGTAAATCTTTTACGATTTCTAAAACGATTCTCACCGCCTCGGCGGCGTCCGCGGCGCGGTGGACGAGGATGCCATTTTCCGTGACTTTGGCGATGAATTTGTAGAGATACTCATCCAGGTTGGCAATGACGTCCGCTTTGATGGCATGGGCGCGGGCGCGGCGCTCCTTGTAGTCGGGGAGCGAGGCAAAAGCGGCCAGCCGCCCGTCCCTGCGGCGCTGGGCGTTGTTGTCCAGGGCGAGTTGCAGGTTCTCGTCGGCGATGGACTGGCGGATGCGGGTTTTGAAAGAGGTGAGGGTCATAGAGAATGTGAGCGTGAAACGTGAAACGTAAAGCGTAAAACGTAAAACATAAAGCGTAATTTTTACGTTTTACGCTTTATGGGCGAGTATCTCGGCGATATGGAGGACTCGTTGACTCTTCCCTTGCCGCTGCAACCCACCCTGAATGTGCATCAGGCAGCCGGTATCGGCTACGACCAAGGTGGGAGCCTCGCATTTCTCGAAGTTGGCGATCTTGCGTTTCAGGAATTCCGCCGAGAGTTCGGGATGCTCCACCGAGAAGACGCCGCCGAAGCCGCAGCAATCCTCCCCGTGGGGCAAGTCTACGACTTGCGCGCCTTGCACTGTCGCCAGCAGGGCGCGCGGCTGGCGGTCCACGCCCAGCCCGCGCAGGAGATGACAGGAGGGATGGTAGGTGAGTTTTCCTTCCCAGTGCGCGTCCAGGCGCCGCCCTGAGCTGCCAGGCTGAGCCTGTCGAAGCCCAGTCGAAGGGTCGGTAATGCCGCACACATCCACCAGATATTCGCTGAATTCATACGTGCGCTTCGCCAGCGACTCGGCGCGCGCCAGCCAGTCCGGATCATCCTTGAAGAGTTCCAGGTAACCATGCCGCACCATAGCCGCGCACGAGCCGGAGGGAATGACAACGCAGACCTCCGAGGTCTTTTGAGACCTCGGAGGTCTCTCCAGAACGCGGATGGTGTGCATGGCCAGCGCGCGTGCGTCCATGCGCAGTCCGGCGTTGAAAGCTGGTTGCCCGCAACAGGTCTGCGCGGCGGGAAAGTCCACGCGTACACCGGCGCGGTTCAGCACATTCACCATCGCCTCGCCGATGTGCGGGAAGAAGGTGTCAATCAGGCAGGTGACGAAGAGTTGGACGGTTTCGGGCATACCATTATTTTATCGCTTAATCGCTGCCTCGCCGAATCGCTGATTCGCTGATTCTCATGGTATGATTGCCGCCGTGAAGGACTAAATCATGACCACATTCCGCACCAAAACCCCGAACCACTTCGACCTGCCACGCCGCATCGCCCGCCTGGGCGAACTGGCCTATAACCTGTGGTGGACGTGGAATCCCCACGCCCAGCGGCTTTTCAATCGCATTGACAACGCCCTGTGGGAGCGCCTCAACCACAACCCGTTTGTGTTCCTTGGCCAGGTCGGGCGTTCCGAGATCAATGCCGTCGCGCAGAATACGATCTATCTGGATTTGTATGACCGCGTCTGCCGCGAATTCGACGCCTACCTGACCCGCACGGATACCTGGTGCGCCCAAAACCATCCCGCCCACTGCGAGCAGACGATTGCCTATTTTTCGATGGAATTCGGCCTGCACGAGATACTGCCCAGCTACTCCGGCGGCCTGGGCGTGCTGGCCGGCGACCATCTCAAAGAAGCCAGCGACCTTGGCCTGCCGCTGGTTGGCGTGGGTTTCCTGTACGCCGAGGGCTACTTCTCGCAACGCATCTCCGAAGACGGCTGGCAGGATGCGCAGAACAATCCGATCGCCATCGAAGACCTGCCAATCCTGCCTGTCCTGAATGAAAGCGGAGAACCGATAACCATTGCGGTCAAATTTCCCGACCGCGCCATCACGGCCCGCATTTGGGAACTGCGCGTCGGGCGTGTGCCGCTCTATTTGCTCGACACGAATGTAGATGAAAATAACCCTGCCGACCGCAAGTTGACCGCCCGCCTGTACTGGTCCGACCTCGACCTGCGCATTGCCCAGGAAGTGCTGCTCGGCGTGGGCGGTGTGCGCGCCCTGCGCGCCCTGGGTTACAACCCAACCGTCTGGCACATGAACGAGGGACACGCCGCCTTCCTGACCCTGGAACGGGTGCGCGAACTGGTCGCCTCCGGCGAAACCTTCGAGGCCGCCGCAGCGAAAACACGCGCCAACAACGTCTTTACAACTCATACCCCAGTCCCGGCCGGCAACGACGAGTTCCCGCTCTGGCTGATGGACAAATACCTCTCGCCGATGTGGCCTGAACTGGGCCTCGATCGCGATCAGTTCGTTGACCTGGCCCGCAACCGCCAATCCTGGGGCGAGAGCTTCAGCATGCCTGTGCTGGCCTTGCGCTTCTCAGCCGGCCGTAATGCGGTCTCGGAGCTGCATGGGCGTGTCAGCCGCCGTATGTGGCATTTCCTGTGGCCCGAGGTCGAAGAAGACGACGTACCCATTACGTATGTCACCAATGGCGTCCATACCGGTACCTGGATGGCGCGCCGTCTGCGCGTGCTCTTCGATAAACACCTCGGCGAGGACTGGTTGGATCGCCTCGACGATCCTGAAACCTGGACGAAAGTCAACGATATTCCCGATGCAGAATTATGGGCGGTGCGGACGCATCTCAAGCGCAAATTGGCTTTTTATGTGCTGGAACGCGCCCGCCAGCATTGGAGGCGCGGCGGTTATCATCCGGTGCAAGTCATCGCCTCAGGCGTGCTGCTCGATCCATACGTGCTGACCATCGGCTTTGCGCGCCGTTTCGCGACCTATAAACGCGCCAGCCTGGTCTTCAGCGATTTAGATCGTTTGCTGAAAATCATCAATCGCCCCAACCGTCCGGTGCAGATCATCTTCGCCGGAAAAGCTCACCCGGCCGACGAGCCGGGCAAGATGCTGATCCAGGAGGTCTACCGGATGGTCAAGAAGGCCGAGAATGGCGGGCGGCTGGTTTTCCTCGAAGATTACGATATAAACCTGGCGCGTTATCTGGTGCAGGGCGTGGATGTGTGGATGAATAATCCCCGCCGCCCCAACGAAGCTTCCGGGACCTCGGGTATGAAAGCCGCCTTGAACGGCGGGCTCAACTTCTCGGTGCTGGATGGTTGGTGGCGCGAAGCCTACAACGGTCACAACGGCTGGGCGATTGGCGACGACGCCGACACAGACACAAAAGTATCCGACGCGGCGGATGCCGAAAGCCTGTACAATGTTCTAGAAAACGAGATCATCCCGTTATACTACTCCGACCGAAACGGCGATGACATTCCGCGCAAATGGGTGGCGCGGATGAAAGAATCCATGCGCACAGTTACCCCGCAATTCAGCACGCGGCGGATGGTCAAAGAATATGCCGAACGGCTGTATTTACCGGCGATGCGCAGCACCCTTCGATGAACTCAGGGCAGCGCCTACTCGGTAAAATAACATGCTTGAAATACTTCTCTCCCCCGAAGCCTGGCTTGGAGCATTGGGCATTTTTGCCCTGCGCTTAGCCGATATGACCTTCGACACTTTGCGCGTGCTGTTCGTGATGCGCGGGCGTAAAGGCATCGCCTGGATACTCGGATTCTGCCAGTCAGCTATCTTCGTGATTGCCATCACATCCGTGCTCAGCAACTTGAACAATCCCTTGAACTTTGTGGGTTACGCGGCTGGTTTTGCCACCGGCAACGTAGTCGGCATGTGGATTGAGGAACGGCTGGCTATCGGGCATATCA
The DNA here is from genome assembly GCA_030018695.1 of Anaerolineales bacterium. Lineage (GTDB taxonomy): Bacteria > Chloroflexota > Anaerolineae > Anaerolineales > Villigracilaceae > CG2-30-58-95. The sequence continues at coordinate 1,508 of JASEHI010000095.1, read as the reverse complement.
AGGTCAGCATCGTCAGCGCCAGTCTGGGCGCGGCGCTGGCCGGGACGCTGCGCGAGGCGGGCTTCGCCGTGACCGAGATCCCCGCGCGCGGCAAGGATGGCATGGTCAGTATGTTGAGTTGCAGCGTACTGCGCAGGGATGTGGACAAAGTCGAAGACATAATCCATGCGACAGATGCCGAAGCCTTTGTCATCTCGGAGGATGTGCGTCCAGTCCGGCGCGGCTTTTGGCGGGCGTAGATGATGGAATTTATAAACAACAAGGGCGCAACCGGCATCAAATCCGTTTGCGCCCTTACGTTTTACGGATTACGTTTTAGAACGTGAACTGCCCATTCCTGTAAATCACTTCCCCATCCACCTTGATCTCAGCCTCCTCGCCCATGCCGCAGATCATATCCCAGTGAATGATGCTTTTATTGCGGGAGCCGGTCTCAGGGTAGCCCGCGCCCAGCGCCAGATGTAGGGTGCCGCCGATCTTCTCGTCGAACAGGATATTGTGCGAGAAATGGTCAATTTCGTAGTTGGTGCCAATGGCAAATTCGCCCACATAGCGGGCGCCGGCATCCGATTCGAGCATCTCCAACAAAAACGGCTGGTTCTTCGCGGCTTTGGCTTGCGTCACCTTGCCGTTGCTGAAAGTCAGTTCGACGCCCTCCACCATCACACCGGTATAAATGGCAGGATATGTAAACTTGATCCAGCCGTTGAGTGATTCTTCGACCGGGCCTGTAAATACTTCGCCATCCGGCATGTTGTTGGCTCCGCTGGCGTTGACGAACTTCCGGCCTTTGACCGAGAGTGTCAGATCTACATTCGGGCCGTAAAGGACTACCTGGTTGTGCCCATCCAGGCGCTCGACGATCTTGCGCTGCTTCTCTTCCACCTTTTTCCAGTAAGCCAGCGGGTCATCTTCATTGGCATGGCAGGCGCGGTAGACAAAATCCTCGAAGTTTCTGAGGCTCATTTCGGCTTCCATGGCGTAGCCCTCGGTGGGATAAAGCGTGCTGACCCATTTGAAAGCCTTCTCCGCGCCGCGGCGCATCTGCGCCTCCAAGATGGGAGCGATGGTCTTCTGTCGTCGCTTCTGCCTGGCCGGGGCGACCTGTGTCAGGGCACGGGGATTAGTGGCCGAGGCGATCCTGATGCGTGATTCGAATTGATCGTAGGCCAGTTTACGAAAGGTGGGGATGAAGTCGAGTTGTTCGTCTTTTGCGTATGCGAACAGCAGCTCGTCCTGATCAGGGGGTTCGAGCAACACGTGCGGGTGGCCACCCCTTTCCAGAATCAGGCCATAGAGGGCACGCACCAACGGTTCAGCCGCGGTAGTAGCCTCGATGGCCACCCGGTCTCCGGGTCCGATACGCGCCGAGTGATCAACGAGAATGTGGGCGAGTTTCTCAATGCGAATGTCAGCCAAATCAGGCCTCCTGTCCAACAAGAAATGAGTTAACAAAGAAAGAACGTCCCGAAGGTTGAATTGAGCCAATTTAGCCGTCTTTCAAAACC
>JASEHI010000094.1 GCA_030018695.1 Anaerolineales bacterium | reverse complement strand
GTTGGCCACCCACACATCTCACCTGAATTATCGAGAAGTTTGCATTTGACTTAGCAGTCCGCAATCTGAAATCCGCAATCTGAAATTTTCCTCCCCCCACTCCTCATTTCCCTCTGTGTTCGCTGAAGATCTTCCATGGTGTCGCTCCACCAGAACCTTTCCACTTCCGGGTCTCAATACGCCGGAAAACCACCGGTACTCGACTCTCGCTATTTGTCTCAACTGAAATGAAACACACCCAAAAGTTTATGAGGGGTTACTTCACGATGACCTTTACTTCACCAACTACTTCCGCCAGGGTATCACACACCAAAGCAACCTCTTCGGGTTTCATATCCGCATAGAATGGCAGGGCTAAGATCGAACTTCCAGCTTTCTCGCTCTCTGGGAAGTCACCATGTTGGTACCCGAATTGTTTTCGATAGAAAGGCTGCAAATGAATAGGCGTGAAATAGGGTCGAGAAGGAATGCCTCGCTCGGCTAAAAGGGTCATGACAAGATCACGGTTGATTACTTCAGAAAAACGTACGGGATAGACAAACCAACTCATGCGCGTTGTAGTAAGAGCTAAACGTAGTGGGGAAACCCCTTCGATCTTTCTCAACCGCTTTAAATATTCGTTGGCGACGCTCTCTCGCTTGCGTAAAAGATCTTCTATCCTCTTCAGTTGCACCATGCCCACGGCTGCATTTAATTCAGACAAGCGATAGTTATACCCTAAACGACTGTGCATCAACCACTCATCAAACTGATCACGGCCTTGATTCCTTAAACTGCGAAAAAGGTTCGCCCATTCTTCGTCATTCGTCACCAGCACAGCCCCCTCACCGGCTGTCGCTTGCTTGTTGGGATAGAAGGCAAACGCCCCAGCTTTGCCAAGCGCACCTACGCGTCGCCCTTTATACTCTGCTCCGATGGCTTCACATGCATCTTCGATCACCAACAAGTTGTGTCGCTGGGCAATCTCAAGGATTGCATCCATGTCCGCTGGTTGCCCAAACACATGGACAGGAATAATTGCGCGCGTACGACTGGTTATTGCACTTTCGATCTTTCCCGGATCAATATTCAAAGTTACTGGATCAATGTCCACAAAAACAGGAGTGGCGCGCTCATATAGGATGCAGTTCGCAGAAGCGACAAAACTGAACGGTGTTGTAATTACTTCGTCATCTGGGCCAACACCTGCCGCAATCATACACAGGTGAAGCCCCGCCGTACCGTTCGCAACCGCCACTGCATAATCAGCCCCAGCTACCTCTGCCGCTGATTTTTCGAAAGCTATCGTTTGAGCACCAATGCTCAGATTGCGCGATTGCATTACCCTGACCACTGCATGGATTTCCTCTCCCGTTATTTGCGGCATTGACATAGGCAGGCGAAACTTCGAAAAGGAGCTGTCAGCCGAGTTGCCTAGAATGTCGCTAAGAGGAGGAACTACGGAGCACGAGACTTGCGCAAACTGACACATGTGCCTGAGATTCTGAATCGTTTGCTCCGCGGCGCTTGGGATAGCTATGATGACTTCATCAATCCCTTGAGCCTGAATAATCTCAGGTAACTTTATGATGGGACCAAAAACTTGCAGCCCTTGGGTCTTTCTACCGATCTTTCGTAGATCGTCATCTAACATGGCAACCGGCCGCAGGTTCAGTTGAGGATTGTCCCAAAGCTCACGAGCCATTTGGGCGCCTGCAGATCCAGCGCCCACGATCAACACCCGCCTGAATTCATTGAATACTGTTTTGTCCCATTTAAAATCACCAGGGTATCGTTCTGAGAATTTGAGAATCACCCTCCAACCACCCAACAAGAATATGCTAAACATTCCTTCAAGGATGAACAGCGAGCGGGGAAACGTATTCATCCATAAAGGATAGATGATGAGCAGGGTAGCCAACGAAAGGATTATCGAACCTGATAGTATGGATATTGCCAACCCTATAAAATCACGCCATGTCGCATAGCGCCATAAACGTTTATAGATTCCTGTGAAACAAAAAACTGTGGGGCGCAGGAAAACAGCAAAAATTATGAAAGGCCATATTTCTCTCAGGAAATATCCAAACAGGGAATATTCACTATAGATAATCTCGAGGCGCAGCATCATGCCAAATACAATGGATACGAGCGTCAATATTGCATCCGCGAGAATCATAAATCCGTAACCTGACATTAGAGTTTATTAACCTCCGTAATAATCCTTTTTAATTCTTCGGTTGAAAGGTATCATCTCAAAAGGATGGGGAAACGTCCCGAAGGTTTCCTTGAAAAACACGGTTGAGCCGCTCAAACCTTCGGGACGGTATGTAGCCATCCCCAAGTTATTGAGAAGTCGCCATGAAAATAAATTTTCACCACCAAGCATGAAAATCTATTTTCAGATCAGATACGTTGAAAGGTTCTCGTGGATAGGTAACGAAAAAACCTGACGCGCGATCTTTTCGGTCACAGGTAAGTATACCTCCCCAACGACATCCTGGACATGGCTAAAGTAATGTAGTGTGCACGCAAAGGTTGTCAGCAACATAAGCTCCAGCCGTCGTCCTCGGCGGCGTTTTGAGCGTAAATCTTGCGCCGAGGACGGCGCAAGGAGCCATCTGCCTGACATGTTTTGCGTGCACACAGTAATGTAAAGGTTTCCAATGATACGTGTCGGTGACAATGCCAGCTTCATGCAACTTTCTGACAACGGCGTCTCTCTCTAACGGAGTAGCAACGCGCACTGTGTAATAATTCCATGTGTGCAAGCGGCCTTCTGCCTCTACGGGGGTAATCACTGACTTGATATTCGAACTCAAGAAACGAGCATGTGCCCGCCGACGCTCGATGTTGCCGTTTAGCATACCAATTCACGCTGCGTTCAAAATCGTGTACACATCAAATTCAGCCACGCGTTGCCAATCCTGATCAAGGGTGGCGACGGCCAGCACCCTCAACGCTTTGGCTTCAGCCAGGATCAGTGCATCCTGAGGCAGCAGGGAGTAAACGGTGATGAAGTAACGGAGGCGCTCTTCCAGGGGACTGGCATCGGCACGGGTCACCAGATCTTCCGGCTGCACCGGTGTCAGAGGGATCATGGCCAGAATCTCATCGAACTCCAACAACTCAGAAAACCCAGCCTTGAGCAGTTCAGGTTCACGCTTATACATCACCAGCCAGTTAGGCGGCCGGAGGACGGGGTCCATGGCTGCCCAGGCACGACGCAGACTGTTGGTGAGAATGATATGATAACATTTCTGGAGCACCGGCATGAGAAGCCAGGCCATAGTTTGGTAGTCCGCAATTTGCTGTCGTAAACGTCTGAAGAACTCCTGGACTGCGCACACATGAGGGTTGTCATCACCAGGACGCAGGGCCAGCAGCAGGGAACTATCCAACACCAATTGAGGTGGTAGGGGCAGCGCGGGATCAGCGAGGTCGCAAAGCGCCATCAAACGACCTCTTGGATATCCACCCAGAAGCGATCCCCGTCTGGCGGCAAAGCGCTGAGGAGTTTTGCCAGCCGGCTCAGTGGATCGCCCAACTGCGTCTCAAGTCGGTGTGCCCGGGCGACCAACATCTCTTGCCGCTGGCGCAATTTCGCGGATAGCGGCGACGAGGTGGTTGTGGCAGTGGTTCCGGCCAGTTCCTTCAAACGCTTGTATTCTTCCACGCTGATCAGCACCGCCATCGGCCGGCCGCGTCGTTCCAGCACGAATCTCTCTCCACCATAGGCAACCTGTCTGACCAGGTCAGCCAGGTTACTTTTGGTCTCAGCCATACCAATGGTCTTTTCCATCGTTCAACTCCAACAGGTCAAGATGACCTGATCTTACCATCCAATGAGTTGGATCAGCCGTTCTGGGAATCGCCGTGGTCGAGTAGCAAATGTGGGACAAATTGGCAATTTCTCCCCCGGCCGAAGTCCAGTGATGGCAATGTCAATATCACGACCGACCTGATAACCCAAAAGTTCGATCAGATCACGCGCCAGGCTCAGGGCAGGCTCTTCATCCTTTATCGTCACATCGTTTTATTTCTTTTCCCTGATTTCTGCGCCATGCTTCCACTGACATCAACAAATCCTGGACAGCCTGAACACACCGCCGTGCGGTCTGCAGCGCGTCTTCCGCAGATGGTTGGGTGAATAATTCCCATGGCAGCGTGTAAGTTTCCTCATCACCATAGTCGGTCAGAACATGCTCGCGCTGACCCAACGCCAGCAGGTCGGGAAGCATCTGTTGTAACACAAGCCGAATTTCCTTCGGCAGGGTTTCCTCGCGCAAGATAGCCGCGATCTGCCTGACCGGATCGTGTGTTTTGGGCGGAACACCGAACAAGGATAAGGCTGTCTTGCCCGTATTTTCAACCACCAACTGGGAATTGTCCACGCAGGAGCGCCAACGTTCCAACGTCATATCCTGTTCGGCCTCTGCCAGGAAGCCTTTTGCCAGGGCGAGCCGATAGGAAACGTCATCCGGCGCGTTCATGGTACCCATCCCAGCTTAAATCCCAATTATTGGTTGGCAACCTCGGAAAAACCCACATCCACGCGCCCGCCAGGCAGCGGCGGCGCAATCCCGCCTGTTGCAAAGTGGCTAACGCTTTCTGCCGGTATTCATCAAATAAAGAATCGCCGTACAGGCAGATCCCATCCACACAAATATCCAGCATGAGTGGGGTGAGATTGGTCTCGACTTCCCCGGGCGTCTTGGCGACGAAGGAAATCGAACCGGGCAAGTCATCAAGAATGGCCAATAATACGCTCCGCACGTCACGCTGGCGCGCCAATGGCTCGAATGGCAATCCTTCGACGACTACGAAAATGTCGTGGTCGCTGTCTGGCCTGGCTTCGCGACGGGCGTGCGAGCCAAACAGCGCCACCGTCTTGAGCCGGCCGCCGTATTTGCCCAGCAGCGATTGAATGAGTGAACGATATATATCTGACCTGTTCATCGTTATGCGCCTCTTCCGCTCCATCATTATACCTTGTGAGAACAATGTTCAGTGATCAGTGAGCTGTTATCAGTCTTCAGTCTTCTTTCATCCTTGTTAGCCGCTCTCCCTGACGATAGACAGCATCTTTGCCCCGGTTGCCTCGCGATTGCCTTCACGAGCCAGGGCGATCAAATGCTCGACATCCTGATGCAGCCGTTCAATATCAGCGACTGCGAGGGGATTGCTTTGTCGGGTCTCGGTACGCTTTGCTACTCGACCCTCCTCACAATGACACCCAATTTGGTTGCGGGCGAAGCATTCGTTGGCACTGGAGGCCGCGTTATGTCAATTTATTACCCACAATCGCTTGCAGCCTCTCTCGCGCCTGCTCTGTCTCACCGGCTTAATTTCTCCCCCGGCCGAAGCCCAGTAATGGCGATGTCAATATCACGACCGACCTGATAACCCGAAAGTTCGATCAGGTCACGCGCCAGGCGTCGTCGTGAGCCCTCGACGTAAGCTCGGGCGAACGCTCAGCCGAACGGTCCATGATCTTGACCGGCTCACCCATATCCACTCCCTGCGGTCGCGAACACCTCACCACTTTTCCCCAGGACGGAGGCCTGCACCTTCGGCCAGCTGCACCGCCCTTCGACCAAGCTCAGGGCAGGCCCTTCGACCAGGCTCAGGATGCACCTCCGGTATGGTCACTTCGACGAACGCTCCCTGGCCTAGCCCGCCACATCGTCCCGATGTCCTTGCGGGAGGGCAGGCAGTGCAGGCATGAAGAAGCGCTCCATGTCCGCATGGGTGACCGTCACCGGCCCGCCATCCTTCGACTGTCCCTTCCCCTTCACTTCGTTCAGGGTCAGGGCTTCGGCTCAGGACAAGTCCGCGATCTGGGTTTGGAAGTGCGGCGCCACTCCTTCGACTGCGCTCCCTGGCTTAGCCCACCACATCGTCCCGATGTCCTTGCGGGAGGGCAGGCAGAACAGGGCTGCCGCGCCAGTTCCACCAGGTTGCGGGTGCCCAATTCGCCCCTAAATTGAACTACACCCTCACAACGCTCCCAACTTGCCTTGCGGATAGAATCGGGGTAAAATTAATGACACTACAAACCAAAATCTTCGCGGTTGTGACCGAGTAGGTGCTGTGCATAGTTTATCACTTGTACCTGCGCAAGTGCAGGCAAGAGTAATACTCTACCTGCGCCAAGGAGAGGCACTTGGGTGAAAAGAGTTTCGTCGCCCCTTTGGGCGAGAGCGCTTGCGATCGTTACCGCCTGTATTGCGTGACCGAAAGGGGGCAGGTGGCCGCCTTTCGGGTTCAATATGAAGCCTTTATTGATGGTGAGTGGCGGCCGATCGTTCGCTACGATACAGCGCACGGCTTTCCCCACCGCGACTTGCTCCACCACAGCCAGCCAGGGGAGAAGGCAGAATACCCAGGTCGTTCCAATGTCGAAGTGCTCACCCTCGGCCAAGAGGATATCAAACGCAACTGGCAAACCTACCGGATGCAATATGAGCAGGAGATGCGCAAATGAACGAGCTTTTTACCATAAAATACGATGAGTTGTTGACCGAATTTAACCGTTACGTCATGACACACCCGAAGTTCCTGGCCGGTATTCCTGACGAAGCTCTCATCATACTGGTTGACCCGAATGATCCTGAATTCAGCCGTTACAATCTGGAGCGGGTGCGAGCTTATCGGCGCAACGACGACAAACCTGACCGACCTGTGGTCTATGTGGACGTTGGCGCGCTGGCGCCGGTGCGGTCGCGTCTGGTCAGGCCGCGTGTGCTGCCACGCCTGCCCGACGCCCTGGCGGTGGCTTCATAGGCCGCCAGGCTTCGCCGTGAGCTCAGCCGAACGGTGGATGACGTAATCCATGCCAGCCAGCGCCTGAGCCAGGCCGTTGCCCGGTTGGCCACGTCCCCACTACCCCCAATCCCTTCGACTTCGGCAACCATAATGTCTATTATCCACAATCGCTTGCAGCCTCTCTCGCGCCTTCTCTGTCTCACCGGCCCGGGCCAGGGAAAGCAATGCCTCCACCTCGGCTTTCCATTGACCCAGGGAAGGCTCGGCGCCATTGCTGACGACGAGAATTTTTTCGTGCTCGGTCGGGGCCAGCGCCTCGTCGTCAGAAAAGAGTTCCTCCCGTGCGCAGCACCCTTCGATAAACTCAGGGCAACGCCTACTCGGTAATTTCTCCCCCGGTCAGGCGAGTTAGATAAGATCATTCTCTAAAAGAATCTGCTCAACCTCAGCCATGAATTGGTGGATTGGTCGGGGTGACATTCCTTCTGACGTTGGTTCATGATAGTCGGGTTGTTCAAAGGGGTGCCGATGCCACACCCCATGTTCTCGATCCCGTCCATAAAGCCGTCCCGCGGGACCAATTAGAGCCAAACTGAAGCGCCCGCTTCGTTCACTCAGGAAAATCTGCACAAAGAGATCAGACGTCAAAGACAAGTGCACCGTCACCGTAGCGTTTGTACGTTCCGCCACGTTGAGAGCACGTATGAGCCAAATCTGCTGCTGTGCTTCTTGGGCCTCGATCAGGAGATCGTCAATACTCATTCTTCAATTCGTGAATGCCCGTTAGTTGCTGCTGCATGGTCTGGATTCCATCAATCGCTGTCTCCCAGGCTATGGCGTCAGACTCCACCTCCCACGAATACTCCTGTTGCCTTGTGACCTGCCGACGCTCAAACTCCTCAAAAGCCATCCCGTACTTCTGGGAAAGACGCCGATCCGTTAATCGGTAGCGAGCCAGGCGTCGTTGATATTCGGCGACCAGCAACCGTTGCAGTTTTGTTTCAACATCGTCCGTCTGCGCGATAGACAGATCATTCAGACGACGAACGACTTCTTCGGAGACAGTGATTGTTATAGTCATACGTTTCATCTCCTCATTTTCGGAACCGTCTATAAGTATCATCTGAGAGAAGCTAATACCGGGCACAGAGCCGCTTTCTACCAGGCGTACCACATAGTCATTATATCCCTATATCTCCCATCCCATTATACCCACCCGGCCCAGCCAGTCAATCGCACCGGAGCCAGCCCTGCGTTCCTATCTCGCCATCAACCGGACGATCCCCACCACCCGCGCCAAGTCAGCTTCGCTCAAATTTGAGCCGGACGGCAGGCACAGGCCATCCCTGAAGAGCGACTCGGCCCCCCGCCCCCCGGCCCCCAATCCTGGGGGAGACGACCGTTCCCCCCAAAGCTTGCCCTGCCTGCCCTGGCGGGCTAGGCCAGGGAGCAGCATCGAAGGGTTGGGGGGTTAGGGAGGCGCACCTTCACCGGTTCACGCCGCAGCAGGTCTTCGATCTTCACCTGGCGGACTTGCCCTGAGCCATGCCCTGAGCGTTCTCTGCGAAGGGACAGTCGAAGGGTAGCGGCTGATGCTCATGCGGCCATCCAGCAACTCATAGATGCCGGGCATCGAACGGCAGGCCACCCCGACCTCTTCGCACAGTTCGACGATCTCCCGCATCACCTTGCCCGGCGCGGTCGGCATGGCCAGGTTCGACTTCGCTCACTACAAGGATGATCACTTCCTGAACGCGGTACTCGGCGACCAGCTCCGGGATCCGCACCACCTCCCCCAGCACGGGCACGCCGTGGATCACCGCTCCATTTTTCAGTCTGTCATCATCCACGAAACCGACCGGCTCGAGCGACACCCTCGGGCTGGTGAGCATCTCGCGCACGATCCCTTCGATGATGTTTCGACAGGCTCAACACAGCGCCTCAGGGCAGGCATCTCTCCGGCACCCCCAGCCCTCCCGAAAGGACACCGGGACGATGCGGCGATCAGGACGCGCTTGCGCTGCGTCCGGTTGGAAGTGCGCGCCAGCCAATATTCCGCTGCCCGCACGCTGAGCATTCGTTGTCACCCCCCCCACGAAGAACAGGGTCAGCAAACCATCAATGATGGTAGCCCGAAATCAGGCTACCATTACCGCTGTTCTCCTCAGCGATCACCCGTGATACGCGGTAGGACAGGGTAAACAGGCTGTTCTCGCCATGCCCCAGGGCGATCCCTTCGATTACACTCAGGACAAGCAACTGGCCGGGCCTGAAGCGGGCGATCTGCCGAAGGCCTAGAGGAAGAAAGGAAAAAGGGTAAAAAGAAAAAAAGTGGAGACCAGGATGTCGAACGTTCTTTTGAGCATATTTCGTCCCTCGGCTATTGAGGTAAAAACAG
>JASEHI010000093.1 GCA_030018695.1 Anaerolineales bacterium | reverse complement strand
GACGGTTTGGACAAAACATAACCCAACCACAAAATCCAGCAGAATCAGGAAAATTCGATGCAAAAGAGAATTACGATTTGAAATAGCCTTTACTGCTTCGATAAAACAAGGTCGCAAATGTGAAAACCAAGAGAACAAGTGTGACAGCCAGCGCGAACGGCCAATTGGCACGCGGGGTTTGCAAGACGAGTCTGTCGAACCAATACCATGCCGCGTAGCCGGCCGCCGCCAAAAAGGCCGCTTTCCTGGCCCAGACCTTGCCCCACCAAAGCCCGATGAAGACGGTTATCCCGATGATTTGCCAGAATGCACCGCTCAAGACGAGATAGAGGGGCTTGGCGCCATATTCTATTAACACCTGCCACGACGCAATCGCCGCGCCCAATCGTAATGCGTTCCACGCCGTAACGGTTAACACGAGCAGGGCGAGAAGGGTTACGCTGGCGGGACGTTTCATATCACCCAACGGCTAGCGTAATCTTTCCCAGTTGCTCGCCCTTTTCCAGCCGCTCCTGTGCCGCGCGGGCTTCGCTGAGCGGGAAGGTTTTGTCAACCACAGCCTTGAGCTTTCCGGCGCATACTAATGCCATCACGGTTTCAAAATCTCTCAGAGTCCCCATCGTCGAGCCGATGATGGAGAGATGCTTGCCGAAGATGAAGCGGTTGTCAATCTCGAACTTCGCCCCGCCGGTATTGCCGACGGTCAGCAGGCGTCCGCCTTTGCGCAGGGCGCGCAGGGAGAGGGGGAAGGTGACGCCGACGTTATCCACAACCACATCCACGCCGCGCTTGTCGGTCAGGCGATAAATTTCCTTCGACCAGTCTTCGGCTTGCGTGCGGTCAACCAGCGTATCTGCGCCGAGGGATTCAGCCAATGCAAGTTTTTCTTTCCCTGCGCCGACAACGATCACCTTTGCGCCAAGATATTTGGCAATCTGGAGGCTGGCGGTATTTACCCCGCCGGATGCGCCGATAATCAGCACAGTCTCATCGGACTGCACTCTGCCGCGCGTCACCAGCGAGTGCCAGGCGGTATGATAGACCAGCGCGGCGGCCGCGGCTTGGTGGTAGTCAAAATCATCTGGAATCTTGAATAACTGCCGCGCCGGAACCTTGACATATTCGGCATAAGTGCCGCGCACCGTTTCGCCGAGCAGGTGCCAGTCGCGACAGATGTTATCATGACCGTTCGAACAGAAGTCGCATTGGCCGCAGCCGAGGTTGGAATTGATCACGACGCGGTCGCCAATAGCGAATGGCGGACTTGCCCTGAGCCGCCGCGTTGCGCCTGTCGAAGCGGCAGTCGAAGGGTGGCTGATAGCGGATGGCGGGCCGAGTGCAGAGACTACCCCGGCCCCATCCGCGCCGGGGATGTGTGGATACTCCAGTTTGATGCCGGGCCAGCCGTCCCGCACCCACAAATCCATACGGTTGAGCGCCGCGGCGTGCAGTTTGACCAGCGCTTCACCCGGGCCGGCTTCAGGGGTGGGGAAATCGGCGTATTCTAAAACTTGAGGGCCGCCATGCATGTGAAAGAGGACGGCTTTCATTTTGTTATTTCAGCCCCAGTTCCATACGGCTGATGACCAGCCGCTGGATTTCGCTCGTCCCCTCGTAGATTTCGGTGATTTTTGCGTCACGGAAATAGCGCTCGACCGGCAGTTCTTTGCTGTAGCCCATCCCGCCGTGGATCTGCACTGCGGCGTGCGCGCAGAACATGGCTGTTTCGGAGGCAAACAGTTTAGCCATTGAAGCCTCCAGCGTGAAACGATCGCCGCTGGTCTTCGAGCGTTCTTTAGCGATTGCGGCATTATAGGTCAGCAGGCGGCTGGCTTCGAGGCGTGTTTTCATATCGGCCAGTTTGAAGCTTATCCCCTGGAACTGGCCGATTTTTTGCCCAAAGGCCTCGCGTTCGCGGGCATATCCCAGGCTGGCTTCGTATGCCGCTTCGGCAATCCCCAACGCTTGCGCAGCGATGCCGATGCGCCCGGCATCCAGCACGGTCATGGCGATCTTGAACCCCTCGCCTTCTTCGCCGAGGCGGTTTTCAACCGGGCAGCGATAATCCTCGAAAAGGATCTCGCTGGTGGCTGAGGCGCGGATACCCAGTTTTGGCTCTTTCTTGCCGAGCGTGAAGCCGGGTTTGCCGGTTTCGATGATAAAGGCTGAGATACCCTTCGCCCCCTTTCCGGGATCGGTCATCATGAAGACCACGATGTTATCTGCGACCGGCGCGCTGGTGACCCACGACTTGCGCCCGTTCAAGAGGTAAAAATCCCCGTCCCGAACCGCGCGGCTGCGCATCGCCCCGGCATCCGAGCCGGACATCGGTTCGGTGAGCGAATAAGCGCCGATAGCCTTGCCGGAAGCTACCGGGCGTAAATATTTCTGTTTTTGTTCTTCCGTACCAAAGTGGAGAAAGCCGTATGCGTATAGGGAATTATTGACCGACATGACCACGCCGTGCGCCGCGTCCACTTTGCAGATCTCCTCCAACGCCAGCACGTAAGAAAGGGTATCCAGGCCAGCGCCGCCGTACTCTTCTGGCACTTCGATCCCCATAAAGCCCATATCGCCCATCTTTTTGATCGTCTCGTGCGGGAATTCACCGCTTTCGTCGAATTCGGCTGCGACGGGAGCGATCTTCTCCTGGGCAAAGTCACGCGCGGTTTGGATAATCATCTCGTGCTCTTCACTAAAAGGGAATAAATAGTTGCTCATACTCTCCTCCGTATATAGTATAACTCCGTAAAAACTATGCCAATCGCGAGGATTTTGTGCGCAGCACCTACTCGGTAGCGCGATATGCTTCGCGATATCGCCTTTGGTTGCGGAATGAATTCCGCGTTACGGGTTGGTGGGATGCCGTGATTATAGCATACCCCCAATTTACCCCAGTTACTTGTCTTTCCCGCGCAGTATGCCCCAGAGTAGACGTTTCAGGATATTGCCAAGCAATCCGCCGACGGCGGCAACCACGGCCAGGCCGCCGAAGAACGCGACACACATCACTTGTGTCAACATATTTGCAGGAATGACCTGCTGGAGGCTGGATCCCTGGAGAGACAAGAAAACGCTGACCCACGCCACCAGGCATGAAAGAATGACCAGAAATGTGCTCATGCTGGCCAGCCGGCCCAGGCAGCTACGGCGCAAGCACGGATCGGATCTTTCGACTTCATTGAGCGTGCCAAATTTTCGTAATCGGTTTAGATGTTTACGCATTGGTCTGGTTGACCCTAATCTGCCTTCGTGTTAAACTTCACTGTTGCGAACCTGTAAGCCAGAATTATTTCTCCCATTATAATATGCCCCGTTTGTTTGCAAGTGTCCTGCCAATCTTTTTTGCCTTGTTAACGTGGTCGCTGCATTTGGCGCCTGTCTCAGCGTCAGAAATCTCGATTCACTATCCGCAGGCGGGAGAGGTATTGCAAGGGCAGGTAACGATCACCGGTGGCAGCGATATTGCCGCTTTTGTCAGCGCGGAAATTTCCTTTGCTTACGCCAGCGACCCGACCAATACCTGGTTCGTGATTTCAACGAGCAACCAGCCGGTGGTAGACGGAACTTTAGCTACCTGGGATACGACGACTATCACCGACGGGGTGTATACCCTGCGGCTGCGCGTTTATCTCACGGATGGGACTTCCCTTGACGTTACCATCCCAGACCTGCGCCTGCGCAATTACACACCCATCGAAACAGCCACCCCGACCATCACGCCGCTTGTCATGGCTCCGCTCCCGTCTGCCACGCCGACAGCCACACAGAATCCGACTGCCACGCCCCTCCCAGCCAACCCCGCTGCGCTGTCGGCAGGTGATGTCTATCTCAACCTCGGATATGGGGCATTGGCGGCAACACTTTTTTTCATTCTCTTTGGCTTGTACGTCTACTTTCGCCGCCGCTGATTCTTTTCAATTTACTTCACCTATGCCTGAAAACACCTTCCTCATCGTCGGCCTGGGCAACCCTGGCCGCGAGTACCGCGAGAACCGCCATAACATCGGCTTCATGCTCGTTGACCAGCTGGCGCTGAAACTGGAGACGCGCTTCACCCGTTTGCAATCCAAGTCGTTGGTCTCAAGCGCGATTTATCGCGGCAATAAAATCATCCTCGCCAAGCCGCAGACTTACATGAATCTCTCCGGTCAATCGGTGCAGGGATTGCTGCGCTTTTACAAATTGCCGCTGACCAACCTGCTCATCGCTCACGACGACTTGGATCTGCCGCCTGGCACGATCCGCATCCGCCCGGATGGCGGCTCGGCCGGGCAGAAAGGGATGGCGTCCATCCTCGAGCGCCTGGGGACGGACGAGTTCCCGCGCCTGCGGCTGGGGATTGGCCGTCCGCCCGGGCAGATGCAAGCCCCCGATTACGTCTTGCAGGATTTCTCCGCTGCCGAGATGACGGTCATCTCTGAGACGCTCGACCGCGCCGCGGATGCCGCGTTGACGTTTGTAATGGAAGGCCTCGACGCGGCGATGAATAAATTCAACGGGGCGGCTGCATGACCATCATCCACGAACGTGTCGAGACGGCCCGGGCCGGGACGAACCCCACCGTCATCTGCCGCGTGCCCTCCGGCTGGGTGGTGCTGTGCGACATGCAGCACCTGCCCGGTTATTCCATCCTCCTGCCCGACCCAGTCGTGGGCAGCATCAACGATCTTAGCCGGGAGCAGCGTGCCGTCTATCTGGGTGACATGATCACGGTCGGCGATGCCCTGATGGATGTGACCTATGCCTTCCGCATCAACTACGCCATCCTTGGCAACTCGGACCCGGCCCTGCACGCCCACATCGTGCCGCGCTATCTGTCCGAGCCGGATGAGATCCGGCGCGGCCTGCCCTGGTCGTATCCGAAAAAGACTCTGGGTGCGCGCCTGTTCGATTACGAACGGGACAAGGAATTGATCGCCCGCCTGGCCGAGGCGATCGCCAAACGTTTGTAGGACTTCCCCCCCATGCCGGGCGACTGTGGAGGTCGCCCCTGAAGTCTATGGACTTCCTCCTCGATCAAATCCGTTCTCTACCTGCCTACCAGTCTCTGCTGGCTGCCCTGAAAACCGGCCAGATCCTGCCCGGCCTAGCCTTGCCGCGCGCCGCGCGGCTGCCCGTCTTGGCCGCCCTGCACGCGGACCTGAGCCAGCCGCTCGTCCTGGTTACCGACCGCGCCGACCATGCTCTCGCATTGCACGACGAACTGGCTTTCTGGTTGCCAGACGCCTCGCGTTACATCTTCTCAGAACCCAATCCGCTTTTTTACGAAGATGCTGCCTGGAGCAACGCCACCCGCCGCGAAAGATTGCAGACATTGACTGCGCTGGCTGTCTATCACCTGCCGTTCGCTGACCGAGTAGGCGCTGCGCGCCGAGTAGGTGCTGTGCAGAAACCGGCCGCGCCGCCGGTGATTATCGCCTCAGCGCGTGCCCTGATGACGCGCAGCCTGCCGCGCCGCGACTTCCTCAAAGCCAGCCAGCTGCTCAAGGCCGGGCAGAGCATACCGCCCGGTTCGCTGCTGGAGACCTGGGTCAGCATCGGCTACCAGCCCGCCGACACCGTCCTGGAGCCGGGACAGTTCTCGCACCGCGGCGGCATCTTCGACATCTGGCCGCAATCCGAGCCGCATCCGGTGCGCCTGGATTTCTTTGGCGACGAGATTGACACCCTCCGGCGGTTCGATCCGGGGTCGCAGCGCACGGTCGAAAAACTCGACTCGGTTTTGGTAACACCCGCGCGTGAATTTCTCCTGCGGACCAATTCCCAATTTGCCGAGTCCCAATTTACCGAATTTCACATCCCTCTCTTGCATCCATTCCCCTCCAGCCTGTTGGATTACCTCCCGCAGGAATCCCTGGTGCTGGTGGACGATTTGAGCATCCTGGAAAGCACGATCGCCGAAATCGAAGAACAGGCCGTCAAACTGCGCGCCGAATCCATCGCCGAAGGGACACTGGCCGGGGATTTCCCGATCCCGTACATCACCTGGCCGGAATTGGCCGACAACCTGCAAGTCCGTGCCTGTCTGGAATTAGGATATTCAACGGCTGGAGTAACTGTCAATGGTCAACCGTCCACGGTCGGTCTTTCGGCGCAGTTCGGGCACATCGAACGCTTCGGCGGACGGTTGAAACCCTTCATCGAGTATCTCGATACGATCATCGCGGCTGGCAATTCCGTCACCATCGTCTCGCGCCAATCCTCCCGCCTCGAAGAACTCTGGAGTGAGCGACCGCGGACCGTAGACGATGGACGGCAACTCGCCGAATCAGGCGCTTCCACGGTCCATCATCCACCGTCCATCGTCTTCATCGAGGCCTCCCTTTCCGAAGGCTGGACGCTCGCTTCCGAATCCCTGATTACTGACGCCGAGATCTTCGGCTGGGAACGGCCTCAGCCGCGCCAGCGTCCGCGGCCGGGAGCCGAAACCCCCGAAGCGGCCTACGCGGACCTGAATCCGGGTGACTGGATCGTTCACGTGGACTACGGCGTTGGGCGCTTTACCGGTCTCGTCCAACGCACGCTCGAAGGGCGGGCGCGCGAGTTCCTGTGCGTCGAGTACAAGAATGGCGACCAGGTCTACGTCCCCATCCACCAGGCCGACCGGTTGACGCGCTACATCGGCCCGGATGGTTCCCCACCTTCGCCCGGTCATCTGGGTACCCAGGAGTGGCCGGAGACCAAGCGCAAGGTGCGCGCAGCAGTGCAGGAAGTGGCGCAGGAACTGCTCGACCTGTACGCCCGCCGCCAGGTCGCGGAAGGGTTCGCTTTCAGTTCGGATACCGCCTGGCAGGGCGAACTGGAGTCCAGTTTTCCCTACGTCGAAACCGACGACCAGGTTAAGGCGTTAGCCGACATCAAGCGTGACATGGAAACGCCGCGCCCGATGGACCGCCTGCTGTGCGGCGACGTCGGCTATGGCAAAACCGAGGTGGCGCTGCGGGCGGCGTTCAAGGCGGTGATGGACGGGCGGCAGGCGGCGGTGCTTGTCCCGACCACCGTGCTGGCGCAGCAACACTATGACACGTTCAAACAACGGCTATCGGCCTTCCCGGTGACGGTCGAGATGCTCTCCCGATTTCGCACGCCGCGCGAGCAGGGCCAGATTCTCTATGGCCTGGCGCAGGGCGCGGTGGACATTATCATCGGCACCCACCGCCTCTTCTCTGCCGATGTGCAGTTCAAAGACCTCGGCCTGGTCATCATAGACGAGGAGCAGCGCTTCGGCGTGACGCACAAGGAGCGCCTGAAGAAACTGCGCACCGAAGTGGACGTGCTGACCCTGACCGCCACGCCCATCCCGCGCACGCTCTACATGGCTCTCACCGGCGTGCGCGATATTTCCAACTTGAACACGCCGCCCGAGGAGCGCCTGCCGATTGTGACCCACGTCGGGCCGTACTCGCCGAAGCTCGTCCGCCAGGCCAGCCTGCGCGAACTGGAACGGCGCGGGCAGATCTTCTTTGTCCACAACCGGGTGCAGACGATTGACGCCATGCGCATGCACCTGGAGAAACTGGTCCCCGAGGCGCGCATCGCCATCGCTCACGGTCAAATGCCGGAGAACGATCTGGCCAGCGTGATGCGCCGGTTTACTGCTGGGGATGTAGACATCCTGCTTTCGACTTCCATCATTGAATCCGGCCTGGATATTCCCAACGCCAACACCCTCATCGTGGACCGCGGCGACGCCTTCGGCCTGGCGCAGTTGTACCAGTTGCGCGGTCGCGTCGGGCGCGGGGCGGCGCGGGCTTACGCCTACTTCTTCCGCCACAAAAAGCTACGTCCCACCCCCGAAGGCCAGGAACGGCTGGAGGTTATCGCCGAGAATACGCAGTTGGGAGCGGGCTATTCGATTGCCATGCGTGACCTGGAAATGCGCGGGGCAGGGGATCTGCTGGGCACGCGCCAATCGGGACACATCGCCGCGGTGGGGTTTCACCTTTACACGCGGATGTTGGCGGCGGCGGTCAAACAAATCAGGTCAGTTGGCAGGTTCGAAGGTTGGAAAGTTGCAGGTCAACTTTCAAACCTGGAAACTTTCCAACCAATGGGACTGCCGCTCAATGTGGACTTGCCGCTGGCAATTGGCATCCCCGCCGATTATATCCCCGACACAGACCTGCGCCTGCGCCTCTACCGCCGCCTGGCCGACTTGAGCGACGAAGTCGCGTTGGAAGCGCTGGCCGCCGAATTCAG
Source organism: Anaerolineales bacterium (assembly GCA_030018695.1). Taxonomy (GTDB): domain Bacteria; phylum Chloroflexota; class Anaerolineae; order Anaerolineales; family Villigracilaceae; genus CG2-30-58-95. The sequence continues at coordinate 993 of JASEHI010000093.1, read as the reverse complement.
CGACAGATTTGGTACGCTGCCGGAGATGGCGACCAACCTGTTTTACCAGATGCGGGTCAAGATGCGGGCTGAGAAGGCCGGACTGGTCTCGGTCAGCATGGAGAGCGGACAGATCCCCCTGCGCTACCCGCCTCCGCCCGAGTGTGTGGAAGCGAAAAGATTGCCGGATTTGGGGCCTGGCATTAGAGGCGGGAAGAATGCCTATTGGTGCATGTTCGGCAAGGATGTGGATTGGCAGGAGAAATTATTGAATGTATTGGAGCAGTTAAAACAACGCTCATAGGCAATCAGGTTCAAGACATTCAACACTGGCGGATTCGGCTGATGTTATAGCGCTGATGACCAGAACCTGGACATTCGATCCCGTGAACCGGGCGTATTCGGCCTGGTACGACGGAATCTGGCTCGTTCAGACCGGCGTCCAGGCCAGGGGGAAGAAGGCCAGGACGGCCGTCGCGCCGCGCAGGTCGCTGAGGGACACATCCTTGTCCAAGTGACTGCGCAGTGTGAAATCGGGGGCTTGGTCGCCGATTTTTAGGTTCATTCGGGAATCCTTTGGTCGTGGTGTTGGGTGGAGGTGGACTCTTCTACGCCGCCACTGGTATCGGTGGCTTTTCAACGGACGTGATCGGTACAGTCTCCGCAGGCGAAGGCGAATAACTGGAAACCTTTAATATTTGGCTTACGGGCGGCGCGGTAAGAATCTCGATAACGGTCTCCTGCCATTCGGGTTCGAGGTCTTTCAAGCCCGTCAAAGGAAAACTGCGCGGCCCCAACTTGGTCAGTTGCACCAGTACGGAAAAATCCATTAGAGTCAGACCGATAGCACGTTTTTCAGCGCGGTTGAAGCGCAATAGGATATTATCGTTCAACTCCACTGCCGCTGTTGGTATCTCGCCAGAAGAGAAGGAGATATATAGAACATCAGCTTCTTTATCCTGACCATTCGCTGAAAATTTTGCGAAATCGCGAATTATCTGGTAAGCTCAAGGG
>JASEHI010000092.1 GCA_030018695.1 Anaerolineales bacterium | reverse complement strand
TCGTTGACCGTATTACTTGCCAGCCCAGCCTCCCACAGGGAAAGCCGTGTGACACGGGGCAACGGGACACTGGAGCACTGATTGGCACTGGAACACTCATTTCCCCGGTTGATATGGCACTGTCTTCAAAAATACCGTCAAGGCTCCGGCCACACGGCGCGGCTCTTCCAGCATGACCATATGACCGGCACTGTCCACAGTTTGAAGCGCGGCGCCTGGGATTTGGGAGGCCAGGGTTTTGGAATAAGTCAGGGGGGTCAGTTTATCTTCCGTACCGCAGATGATCAGGGTAGGAACACGGATCTCGCTCAAGCGATCCATGACATCGAAAGCATCACACGCCAGAAGATCGCCATGCAATACAGCCGGGCGCGTCTCTGCCATGCGCTTGGCGGCCAGGGCTTTCAGGTGAGGGTCGGCCTGCGGCCCGAAAGCCCATTCGTTGATCGTCTGGACTGCCAGTGAAAATGTGGCTGGATTAGCTGTGTTGCTCAGCATAGCTGGAAACACGCGCAAGCGCGCGCCCGTCCCGATCAGGCCAAGTCCGGCGACGCGCTGCGCAGCACCTACTTGGTCAGCGTGGTCGAGCGCCAGGGTCAGTGCGATTGCGCCACCCATCGAATGCCCGACGATGACCGCCCGCCAGAGTCCGACGGCATCCATGAAATTCACTACGCTGCGGACATAATCGTTGATGGACTGCAACCCCACGCCGCTGGATTTACCGTGCCCGGGCAGGTCGAGTGCGAAGATGCGATAAGGGGCCAGCCGGCGAACTTCGGGCGGCCAATAGAGGTGATTGCCGCCCGCCCCGTGGATCAGGATCACCGGCGGTCGGCGCACATCCTCCCCCTCGTGGAAAAAATAATGTATCCCGGCGGCGAATGGCATAGGATCTCAGCTTTTTATTGGTCGTTCTAGCAGTTTGTCGGAGAGAGGATCTGTAGGGCGGCTTTCCATAGCCGCCACCCCTGTCGGCAGGTATGGAAACCTGCCCTACAGGGGGTTCTCTACCCTACACCCGCGGCGTGATGCAGCCGGTCGGCGACCTCTTCGGTCAGGGGGAGGTAGACCTGGACTCGGGTGCCCTTGCCCGGAGCGGATTGGATATGCAGCAGGCCATTGACCAGCTCGCTGCGTTCGCGCAGGTTGACCATCCCCAGGCTGCCGCGATTATCGTAGCTGCGGTTGACGGCTTCCACGTCGAAGCCGACGCCGTCATCCTGGATTTCGAGCAGGGTCAAGCCCTCTTCGAGCGAGCGCAGGCGCACCCAGATGTTGGCCGCTTTGGCGTGTTTGCGCGCGTTGTTGACCGCCTCCTCGACAATATAAAAGATAACACCTTGCTTTCCCATTTCCAACTGATCGAGCAAACCCTCGTCCACGTTGACAATGACGTTTTGCGAAAAGGTTTCCTTCATTTTATCGGCCATGGCCTGTAGGGCGGCGACCAGTCCTTGCGATTCCAGCGCCAGCGGGCGCAGGGTGAAGAGCATGTGGCGGATCTCTTTGGTCGTCCGGCGGGCCAGTTCTTCGATGTGGCTCAATTCCTGACCGATTAGGTGCTGTGCATAAGCCGCTTTCGGGTCTTTGACCATCGTGCGCTGGGCCATGTTGACGCGCATCGCAATGGCGGCGACGGATTGAGTCGGGCCATCGTGCAAGTCGCGCGCCAGTTTCTTCCGGGCCTCCTCCTGCGCCTCGATGATGCGGTCGCGCTCGTTGGCCAGGTCCTGGTACAGGCGGGCGTTCTGGATGGCGATCACCGTCTGCTGGCCAAGGATGTCCAGCACCTCCATCCTATCGGCTGTGAAATAATCTGGCTCCGGATGGCCGAAGATCAGTACGCCGTAGACACTGAACCCGCTGCGCAAAGGGAAACAATAGACCTGGCTGCAGACCCGCAAGGCGACGATGCGATTCAGTTCCGCATCCTCAGCCACCTTCGTGACGAGAACCGGGTTGCCATCTTCGATCGCCCTGGCAAACGCGCCTTCTGCGCCCGGTAAAATTATGCCCAAGTCAGCCGGTGTAAAGCGCCGGGCGGAAGCGACCTCGAGCGATTCTTCTTTCGAAAACATCAAGACCGCGCCGATCAAGCGGTCGTCGGGTTGGTCGTCCGGATCGGAATTTAGCGCGCTCAGGCTGAGGTCGAGAACCGAATCGATCACGCGCTTATAGTTCAGGGTGGAGGTCAGGGTGGAGATCATGTTTGAGACCGCGCGCAGGCGTCCACTCTCAACGCCTATTTTAACTTTCTGCGGTGTTTCGGGCTGCACAGGCGGCCGGTTCTTCGTCAGCCCCCGACCCAGAAAGCCAAGCAAAAGGGCGATAATCAACAGGGCAACCGCCGCGATCCCCGCCACCGGCAAGGTCGCTAATGAGGGTAAAAGCAGCCAGGCCAGCCCCACTTCGGCCAGGGAGACCAGCAATGCGATGATCAAAGCGCTGCCAGGTTGGAAGGAGACCGCCGCAGTGAAGATGGGGAGCAGGCCGGCCCAATATGCCGGACCGCTAAAACCGCGCTGCTGCCAGAATAGCGAGAGGGCGACAACCAGATCCAGAAAGACGCTCATCCTGCCGAGTAGGTGCTGCGCACGGTGACGCGGCCGGCAGCGATCCGCTCCCGTCATCAGGCTCAGGCCAATATTCCAGGCGGCCAAACCAAGCAGGAGCAAAATCGGCGCATTCCCCAGGCTGCCATGCAGGGATAATGATACTGTCAAACCCAGGATGGTCAGCCAGCGAAGGGAGATGACGAGCCAGTCGGTGAGGGAGGGAGAGGGGGAGTTGCGCATGGTTTTTAAGAACTGTTCCTCATTGAGCCACGGGACATAGCGCTCGCGGCACTGACTATTCCCAGAGATACCCACAGGTACGGCAAAGCGAAGGTGTCTACGCTGAACCCCTCGGCCAGGAAAGCCACCAAGACGATCTGGCCCGCCAGGCCAACCGTGCGCAGGAGAGGTTCACCGCTATTCTCAATCATACGGCCGGAACGCCAAAGAACGTAGAACCAACTGACCAACATGGCAAAACCGACTAGACCGGTTTCAGCCAAGATTCTCACCCAAAAGCCCTTGATGTTGGGAACGGCAGAGACCCGGTAGTAAACATCCATTACTTCTGGGTGACTCCAGCCATAGGCGGGAAGAGCCTGCTGGAAGTAGAGTCCAGCATTGCCCAGGCCAACGCCGAAAAAGGGATAGCCGTCGAAAACCCGCCAACCGGCCAACCAGTAAACAAAACGTTCTCCAAAGACAAGCCAATTTGAAAGGATCAAGGGGTCTCCGATAAATGCTCTTATTGTATTCAAGTCTAAGAGGCGTTCGAACCGCCAATCAAAGTGTGACAGGAGGTAAATCAGCCCGACGACAACAGCAGCATAAAAAAACAGCAAAGGGATAACAACGAGACACACGACCACCCCGCTCATCATCTTGCGGAGAAAGGAGGGCTTGAAATGCAAGTGGTTTGTAAGGAAACGAAACAATTTTCCCATCAATTTAACATGCCAGCGGATGCCTAAGAAGGCAAACACCAACAATATTCCCAGAGTCCCGACGCGTGAGGAGAGTAACACTATTGCCAGCCCAAGGACAAGCAAGATATTTTCTAAGGTAATCTTCCAAAGCCGGAAACGATGCACGCTCGAGCCTTGAACCGTGGCAGCCAGCCAGAACGGCAGAAAGAGGAGATTGATCTGGTGCGCCAGCCAGGAAGGCTCGAAGGCAAAGCCGGCCACGCGACCCGAGAACAGCTGCCGAGTAGCAAATATATCTTGAATCTCATAGAGAATATCAGGGTATTGGCTATTAAAAAACAAAATATAAATGGCTTGTATGCCCGCCCACGACAAGAGAATTAAGCCGCTCAAGTTAATAAGCCGGAGAGCCTTATTCAGTCGTTCAGGACAACTTGACAGCCATGCCGCGCTGACGAAATAGAATGTTGTCCCAATCCCCAACGTGAGCAGGCTTTCGACTTCGGTTTTGACGATGCTGTTGGCTTTGAAGGTGGGAACTTCCATGAAGAAAGCGAGTGCACAAGAAACAAGCGCAGCCGAGACAAATCCAAGAAAAGGGATACTTTCCCTTGGCAGGGCACCTCCCTTGAACACGAAGCACACGAACCACAACACTAGCCAAACCAGCGGCAATAGTGAGGCTGGGGCTACTGCCGTCCCGCCAGCCAGCCGCGAAAGCAACGGCAGGCTAGTAATGGGAAGCAAGAGAAGCATCAAGGCCCAGGCCCAGTCGAAGGAGCGGGCAGACCACCTGGCCCCTGCCAATATTCTAGTCATTCACCCCCTCCCTCGTTTCAGGGAATTGACCAGCCAGATCCCGGCGATTAGTCCTACAAACGCGCCGGCCAGGACGAGCCGATTGCGGCCATACGCCACCGGGTATACAGGTATATAAGCGGATTCAGAGTAGTCGAATACCAGCACAGAGATCACCCCCCGGCTAAGGGTCTTCTCCTGCGCGAGCCGTTCCGAGGTCTCGTCAAACGCGGATTGGATGCTATCCAACGAGCTGGGATTACATACCGTATCAGTCATGGCAGGTAAAGAGGAACTGTCAACTGCAAAGTTCAGGCAATTTTGAAGCATATTCAACTGTTGGGTGAGCTGATCAGCTTGCAAAGCGTGGTAGCGAGCCTCTTCGAGTTGATCATAGGCCACGGCGGCCCACAGGCTGGCGGCTTTCGCGGCAGTCTCCGGGTGCGGGTGCCTGATCCGCAGCTCCCAGGTGGACTGTTTTCTTTCTAGCGAAGCCCAACGTGTGAAATCTTCGACTGTCAGGCTATAACCTTGCGCGCGGACTGCATTCACCACCTCTTGTGCCAAAACGGCAGGTAAAATGGCTACTGCTGCTGAACCAAAGGCATAGTCTTCTTCATACTGGGAGAAAGACCCATTTGGAGGAAAATCCATACTCACAGCCAAGACTGCTTCGGCCTCGTAAAGCGTGGGGTGGAAATAATGGAAGAGCAGACCAATACCTCCGCCAAGGACGATGCAGAGGGCAATAACCCACCAGCGATTTAGAATAACTTGAAAGGCCTTCAATGGGGAAAATTCTTTCATGCTGTCGGGGTTCCTTTTCCACGATCCATAATAATCATCATAATCAATCCGGTCAGCAAACAGCCCAGGAAGATCATATTTGCCGGCAGAGGAGATAAAGACAGGGCTACAAAGGCGGCGCATCCCAATAGCAGCGCGGCGATCTGCATGGTCAAAACAGCGCGATTGGCGTCCAGTCCCCAGGCGACGAGGCGGTGATAAGTATGATCCAAACCGCCCTTGTAAAAGGGGAGGCCATGCCGGAAGCGGGAAAATAAGACTAACATGGTATCGAAGATAGGCACGCCGAGCAAAAGGATGGGGACAAACCAGGAGGAGGCCTGGTCTGTGGCCGGCGGCTCATACAAGATGGCAACCGCTGCCAGGATGAAACCCAGCGTTTGCGCCCCGGAATCGCCCAGAAATAAACGCGCAGGAGAAACATTGAGAAAATACAAGCCGAGGCAAACCCCGACGATCAATACGTTGAGATGGGCGATAAACCATTGCTGTGAATTGATGGTCGCCAGCGTAAAAAAGCCAAAAGCCAGGCCGCCCAGTCCAACCGCCAGCCCATCCATGCTGTCCACCAGGTTCAAGGCGTTCGTGATACCGGTGACCCATAAAAGGGTCAGTCCCCAGTTCAGCCCGCTGCGCAGCCATTCCGGCCAGCCGGTGGAAAACGGGAAAGAGGAAAAGACCTGGATGTAGATGCCCGAGATCATCAAAAGCAGCGTGGCGAGTATTTGCCCTGAGAACTTTACGGTGGCGGAAAAGCCCCGAGCGTCATCCCAGAGCCCAATCCCAAACACGATCAAGGCCGGAAAGAAGATGGCGCGCACCTCAGGCTCCCGCCACAGCCCACTGGCCAGTAATCCGGCAGACAGAGTGAGGGCCAGGGCAATACCCCCGGCAAGCGGCGTGGGAGAACGATGTTGTTTGTGCGGCGCACTGCCCGGCTGATCAATCAGGTTCAGCTTGTGAGCAATCTTGATACTCAGCCACCCCATGCCCAGCGTGAAGAGAAACGCCAGCGGCAATACAGCGAAAACATGGGTATCCAACATTGGCTAACCCTTCCTGTATCCAGAGAGTGTCTTTTCGTAAACGGCAAGCGTCTGCCCTACCACCTTTTCCAGAGAGAATTCGGCAACAGCCAGTTCCCGGCCTTTCTTTCCCATCTGTTTTCGAAGAGCAGAATCGGCAATTAATATTTTCAAAGCCTCAGCCAGCGCCCGGCTGTCTCGAACAGGGACGAGCAATCCATTCTGTTGGTGGTGCGTTACCAGCCGGCAGCCTGGCACGTCGGTGGTCACGATTGGACGACCACAGGCGGCAGCCTCGATCAAAGTCTTTGGGGTGCCTTCCCGGTAAGATGGCAGACAAACGATGTGCGTCTGGCGATATATGGCCGGCATATCTTCCTGCCAGCCCCACCATTCGATGATACCCTCTTTTTGCCATTTTTCCAACTGGTCAACCGGCACGGCATCCGGGTTGGCCAGGTCGGTATCTCCGACCAGGGCAAAGCGGGCATGAATTCCATCCTCGCGCAGCAGACGGGCGGCGTCAACAAATTCAGCGACGCCCTTCGCCCATAACATGCGCGCCGGCAGGATGACCAGCGGTTCCCCTGCCGGTTCCGGGGACGGTGAAAACTTTTCAATATCCACACCGGAGCTGGGGATCATGGTGACCTGCTCTCCATCCACTAATCCATTGCGCGAAAACAGACTCTGATCCTCTGGGTTTTGGAAAATGACCTGCGAACCACGCAGCGCGCAGCGGTAAAATCCCTTGATCAGCCAGCGAAGCAGGCGCACCGGCGGCTCATCCCCGATGAACACGTATCCCAGACCAGTGATGGCATTGACGATGCCTTTCACCCCAGCCATTTTTGCAGCCAAAGAGCCATACAGCACGCACTTGACCGTAAAATGGTGGGCGAGATCGGGCCGCTCGCGGGAATACAAGCGGGTCAAACGCCAGAGCGTTATCAGTTCCGAAAACGGGTTCATCCCCCGCCGGGAGAGCGGGAAAGAGATCCAGCAAAAGCCAGCCTGTACCAGGCGGGGGCCATATTCCCCCGGCGGAGAGAGCAGCAGCACTTCATGCCCCGCGGTGCGCAACGCCTGAGCCAGCGGAAGGCGGAAGTTGTAAAGGTACCAGTCGGTATTGGCAAATAGAAGAACCTTCACAGGGTAGTCCATAGCGCGGCCTCCAGCCGCAACCAAACGGGCTGTCATTGCGATGAGCGTTCCCTTCGAAGAACACTCAGGGCATGCTTTGCGACAAAGCAATCACCTCGCAGGCCAGGAGATTGATTCGCACAAAACGCTCGCAATGACAGGCTTCATAGCATTCTCGCGTTCAAGGCAAATGTTGCACGGTAATACTATATCAGTGTTGCGCCTCGAGCCAGGCCTGAAAGATCAATATATCCCAAAGATGGTATTGCCAGTTGCGCTTCCGGGAAATATGCTCGGCCCATTTCTGGCGAATCGGTTGTGGATTGAAGAAACCCTCTTGCTGCATTCGTCTCTCATCCAGCAAGGTCTCGGCCCACTCGCGCAGCGGGCCGCGCAGCCAGGAGTCAATTGGAATGCCAAAACCCATTTTGGGCCGTTCGATCAGCTCTCTGGGAACGTAGCGATAAAGCACCTGACGCAGGATCCACTTACCCTGCCCCCCCCGGATTTTATACTGGCGCGGCAAACTCCAGGCGAATTCCAGCGTTTGATGGTCATCCAGGAAGGGCGCGCGGGCTTCAAGGCTGACGCCCATGCTGGCGCGGTCCACTTTATTTAATATATCGCCGGGGAGATAGGTGATCAGGTCGAGGAACATCATCTGGTCGGTGAAGGAGGTCAAGTCGGCCCAACGCGAGCGATCGAGCAGGGCAGTGACAGGCTCGCGGGCGTTTAGGACAACGCTGGCAGGCTGCTTCCAGTGCGAAACCAGATCGAGGTAAATCGCTTCGGGCGAGGGGGAGGCGATGATCTCCGCCAGTTTTTGGGCTTTATCGGCCGGGTTGGGAAAATCCGCCAGGTCGGGTAAGAAACGGAAAAGAGTCGGCCAAAGGCGGGTTGGGACGGCTTTCGCCGCGCTGGAGGCCAGTTTGCGGAGTGAAAGCGGCATCCAGCCAATGCGCTTCCAGATGGCATCGAGCATGAAGTAACGGTTGTAACCGCCAAAGAGCTCATCGCCGCCATCGCCCGATAGGCTGACGGTAACGTGCCGCCGCGCCAGTTGCGAAACCAGAAAGGTGGGGATCTGCGAGGAATCGGCAAAGGGTTCGTCGTAGAGTTTCGGTAAAAGCGGAATGACGGCGCGGGCTTGTTCAGGGCTGACATATAGTTCCGTATGCTGGGTGCCGAGATGCCGGGCTACGGCTTTGGCGTATTTGGCTTCGTCAAATCCGCTTTCGTGGAAACCAATAGTAAAGGTTTTAACCGGAAGGTGGCTTTGAGCCTGCATGAGCGCCACGATGGTGGAAGAATCCACGCCACCGGAGAGAAAAGCCCCCAGCGGCACATCTGCAATCATACGCAGGCCCACAGAGCGGCGCAGATGAGCATCCAAGGCTTCGACTGCTTCCTGTTCGTTTCCTTCGAAGGGATGCGCCAGGCCGCTTTCCACAATCTGGCGCGCGTTCCAATAAACTTGCGGTTGATCCTGAGCAGGGCGAGAGTCTGCCCGGATGGTGAGGAAAGTGCCGGGGGTCAGTTTGAACACACCGCGATAAATGCTATAGGGCGCAGGGATGTAGTTGTGGCGCAAGTAGAGCGCCAGCGCATCGCGGTCAATCTCAGCTCGAAACGCCGGGTGGGCGCGCAAAGCCTTGAGTTCCGAGCCGAAAAGAAAAACATCCCCCATCCAGCCATAATACAGGGGTTTGATCCCAAGCCGGTCGCGCACCAGCGTGAGTCGGCGCTCGCGATGGTCCCATAGGGCGATAGCGAACATCCCGTTGAACCGTTTGACCGCTGATTCAATACCCCATTGGCTGATAGCGGCCAACATCACCTCGGTGTCGGAGTGGCCACGAAAGGCATGTCCGAGCCTTTCCAACTCATCGCGCAATTCGCCGAAGTTGTACACTTCACCATTGAAGACGATGACATACCGTCCATCGGCAGAAAACATGGGTTGGTGGCCGGCAGGCGAAAGGTCGAGAATTGACA
>JASEHI010000091.1 GCA_030018695.1 Anaerolineales bacterium | reverse complement strand
CGGGCGCCCGGTGGCTCCTTCGCGGGCGGTCAGGCGCATCAGGAGCAGGGGAGCGGGTGACAACGAATGCCCTACGGGGGGGCGGGGAGGCGGGGGAACAAGGGGGCAGGGGAAAAGGTGAAGTAGTTCGATGAGCGGCCTTAAATCATAGGCCTTGCCTCTGCGCACGCGCGGCAGGGACTCGGCTTCCAGAACGGCGGACAGGTTGTGGGTCAGCGCCGCTTCGTCAACCGCTTCGAGCAGGGTTACCTCGTATTCAGCAGCAATAACTTGCGTTTGCAATGCCGGGCCGCGTTCATCAACATTTTCTATCGAAAGAATGGTCAGGCCGGGTGGGGCGGCGGTTTGTAATTTTCTGGTAATTTCATCGTCGGGGTGATCTTTATGGTCGTTCTGGGCAGGGGCAAGCTGGGCAGGGGGGGCAAGCCCTGCCCCTACGTCATCCTGTAACCATATATCCACCAGCTCGGCGCGGCCGCTGAAACCCAGCGGCAGGGCGGCGGCAATTTGGATTTTGGGCTGCGGGTGAAAGCCCTGGCTGTAGACCAGCGGCAGACCGGCGCGGCGCGCCGTCCGCTCCCAGATACGCTGTAAATCCAGGTGGCCGGTGTAGCGCAGCGCGCCGGTTTTGGAGAAGGTGAGACGGATACGCATAGTGTGCAGGAGGTAGAATGCGGTAGGCAGAAGTCAGGAGGCAGGAGGCAGTCCGGCAGTGGAGACTGCCTTCTGCCTCCTGCTTACTGGCGACTTAACTTCCGGGCATTTCCAATACTCGCCGGGGTTCTCGCGCCGAACGGATGCAAACGCGGGCAGGATACCGCAGGCATAGCAGTTCTCGCGGCAATCGGCGCGGATTTCACCTTCCAGCGAGCGGCGGAAATCCTCGAACAGATATTTCTTGCGCACCGCGTCTGAGATGTGCTCCCAGGGGAAGACCTCGTCCACACGGCGCGGGCGGTGGGTATAAAAAGCCGGGTCGAGGCCGTGTTCAGCGAAGGCGGCCAGCCAGGTAGCATAGCGGCGCTGCTCCTGCCAGGCGTCGAATTTGACGCCGTTCTTCCATGCGGTGTAAATAACCTCCGCCATGCGCCGGTCGCCGCGTGAGAGCCAGGCTTCGAGCAGGGTATCTTCCGGCGGCGTCCACGACAACTTGATATTTTTGTGCGCAGCACCCTTCGATAAACTCAGGGCAACGCCTACTCGGTGCGCAGCACCCTTCGACGAACTCAGGGCAGCGCCTACTCGGTCGCGCAATTCGCGCTTGAGCAAATCCTGCTTGGCGGCAATCTGCTCGACCGTATCGCACGCCAGCCATTGAAACGGCGTGTGCGGTTTTGGCACAAAGGTGCTCACCCCGGCGTGGACTTTGGCCCGTCCGCCCAGCGTTTTGCGCCCTTCGGCCAGCACGGCCTTGCAGAGCCTGGCAATTGCGGCCACGTCTTCCAGCGTTTCGGAGGGATGCCCGATCATGAAATACAGTTTGATCGTCGTCCAGTTGCGGCGATAAATTTCGCGCGCCGTTTCGAGAATTTGTTCATCCGGGATGAATTTGTTGATGATGCGCCGCATTCGTTCGGTGGCGGCTTCAGGGGCGAGCGTGAAGCCGGTGCCGCGCCGCTCGCGCAGGCGGTCCATCAGATCAACCGAGACGGTTTCGATGCGCAGGGAGGGCAGCGAGACCGAAAGTTCGCGGCCGGCGAAGCGTGCGCTGATCGCCGTCACCAGTTCGACAATGTGCGTGTAATCGGAGGAGGACAGGCTGATGAGGGCCAGTTCCTCGAAGCCGGTGGATTGGATGGCCGCTTCGGCCGCGGCGACGACTTCGTCCACGCTTCTTTCGCGGACCGGGCGCGTGATCATGCCCGCCTGGCAGAATCTACACCCGCGCGTGCAGCCGCGCATAATCTCGACTGCGACGCGGTTGTGGACCGCCTCGATGTTAGGCACGATGAATTTTACCGGCGGAGGCGGCAGCCTGGCAGCCATGCGCTTGACAATGATCTGCGGCGCTTCGGGAACCAGCGGTTCGACCGATGCAATCGTGCCGTCATCCAGATAATGGGTCGCGTAGAAACGAGGTACGTACACACCGGGGATTTGTGCAATATTGAGAAGCAGAGCGTCGCGGTTGGAAGGTTTGAAGGTTGGAAGGTTTGCAGGTTGACTTTCCAACTTTTCAACCTTTGAACCTTTTAACCTTTGAACCGTGTTGATAATTTCATGAATTACTTCTTCCCCCTCGCCAATCACAAACGCGTCAATAAACGCGTGCATCGGTTCCGGGTTGAAGCAGGCATGGCCTCCCGCGATGATAAGGGGATGCGTCTCATTCCGCTCGGCGGCGCGGACGGGGATACCGGCCAGATCCAGAATATTCAGCGCATTGGTGTAGAGTGTCTCGTAGGGCAGGGAAAAGCCGAGGATGTCAAAGGCCGCCAAAGGGTGGTACGTTTCGAGCGAATATAACGGGATGTCATTCGCCCGCAGCAGGTCTTCCATGTCTGTCCACGGAGCGTAGGCGCGTTCAGCCAGCGCATCCGGGCGCTGGTTGACTTGGTCGTAGAGGATTTTCAGCCCGAGGTTGGAGACGCCGATATCGTAGATGTCCGGGAAGATCAGGGCAACTTTGGTTGCGATCTGCGACCAATCCTTGACCACCGCGTTCAACTCGCCGCCCACGTAGCGGCCAGGTTTTTGTACTTTTAGGAGAATTCGCTCGAGGCGGGATTCGATCTCAGAGGGGGAGAGCATAGAGGAGATTATACCTGATAAGGTTTGTCCAAAAAAAGAGACCTCCGAGGTCTCGCAGACCTCAGAGGTCGGATTTCGAATTACTGATTACTGATCACTGGCTCTTTGCCAGCGCTTCACGGCCCAGCAGCCACAAAGCACCCAGGCCGAAGAAGATCGTCAATGCCTTGAACAACCAGCCGACGAAAGGCAGGCTGATCAGGATGGCAATGATCACTACGCCGACCAGCAAGGGCCAGATTTTGTGTTCGCCAAGTCCGGGCTTGGCGGCGTTCAGGATCAGTTTGCCGATCAGGTCGCTGGCAACGATCTTGACCAAAAAGCCAGCCGCCAGCACGAAGCCGAAGATCAGCAAGACGATGGTCAGCAGGCCCAGCCAGACCGAGAGGCCGGTCAACTTGCCCAGGGTCAGGAAGCCGAAGAGCATGGCCAGCAAGATCATGGCGATGAAGACCACCAGGATGACGAAGAACAGGGCTGCGTAACTGACCACGCCCCAGCCCAGGCTGTGCCAGGGTTTGGCTTGCAGTTTCTCGCCAGCCTTCTTGACGAACCTGGGGAACAGCCAACCGAGCAGGAGGCCGAGCAGTAACAGGGTCAGGATGGTGCGGCTCAGGTTCAAGAACCAATCGCCGACCTTTTGAGCCAGGGGCTTTTGCTCAACAGCCATTTTTTCTGGGCTGAGTTGAGGTTCGATGCGGGTAACCTGACCAGCCACCAAACCGCCAGGAATGGACAGGTCCTTGCTTTGGGTATATTGCAGGTTCCCGCCGATGCTAGCCGCCGGGTCTATCGTCAGGCCGTAATCCACGGTCGGCATGGTCACGCCGGTCGGGGGCATGAACATCGAAGGTGGAGGGCCGCCAGCCGCTTGAGCCTCGCCAACCTCGGCTTTCACGTTGCCGCCGACTTCCCCGCGCAATTCCAGGCCGCCGGTTGCGGCGAAGACATTATGGGCCACGTCGCCGGCCAGCAAGGCCTGCCCACCGGCGAAGCCCAGGCTGCCTCCTACCTGGCTGCCGCTGCGGGTTTCCAGGCTGTAGCCTGCGCTGAAGAGGTCATCGCCGATGCTGGCCTGTTCCCCTACGAAAAGGGTCGTGCCCGAGATGCGGACATCGTCCATCACGGTGCCGTTGACGATGACGGCCTGCCCGCCAGCCATCAGATCACCCTCGATCGTGCCGTTGATGGTGATTGTCTGGGCGGCGGCCATCAGGTTACCTTCGACCGTGCCGTTGATGGTGATCGTCTGGGCGGCGACAGCCAGGTCGCCTTTCACCGTGCCGTCCAGTGTGAAGGTGGCTGCGGAGACGTAAAAGTCATCTTCGATGACCTCGCCCGCAGAGATGACCACATTCTCGCCGGTACGCGTTTCGAATGCACGCGCTGGGGTGACGATGGTCAGTGCGAGTAGGGCTATTAGGGCCAGCCCTGTCAAAACTTTGGAAGTGCGTTTCATGGATATTCTCCTCTCCGAAAGATGGGATTTTGATTAATATACGCACATTTATCACCATAGTTTCCGCTCCGGCAAATTTCAGTAAGTCAAAGGTTGGGCGCACCTTCAGAAGTGCGCCCCACCTGCGGAAAAATCAGGGCGACTTTGGTTTCAACCCTCGCCCAGTTTTTCACCACCGCGTTAAATTCACCGCCCACATAGCGCCCGGGTTTTTGTACCTTAAGGAGTATCCGCTCGAGGCTGGATTCGATTTGTTTGGGAGAGAGCATGGAGGGATTTTTTTATGCGGCGACAGTTTGGACATCACGTTGAAAATACTCCTCTCTTCTTCTGTGAAAATTATACCCGCAATTCGAATACCTGATGTGTCTGGAAGGTGGTTCTTTTTGTTGGCAGTAATTTCGGTAAAAAAGTCTCCCGCTTTCCTGATCTGAGGCGGGAGACTTATCTGGGATTACCGGTTTGCCGTTTATCGGGCGGCTTAGAATTAATCTTCTTCCTTCTCTTCCTTCTTCGGTTTCTTCATGCCCCAAACCAGCATGGCTGCGCCGGCGCCGATGGCGAATGCGCCCAGGCCGCCGGGCGCCAGGAAGTACATCGCGGCTACTGCCAGGCCGGCGAAGCCGAGAAAGAGGGCAATCTGCAACTGCCATGCCTGCTGGCCTTTGCGGAACATCTCCAGCACGAACCAGCCGGCGCCCAGTCCAAAGACCAACATGCCGAGCAGTCGGAACAGAGCGCTAAAGAGATCCAGAATTTCATAGACAATTGTAGGCATATTATCCTCCTTGCAAAATTAAGAAACGGTTACGGTTACGCCCAGGCCCAGATCATCCACAGGCCTATCATGACAACTCCCATTATAAACCGAATCACGACCGCCCAGCCGCAGCCCCAGGCCATGCCGCGCACGGATTTCAGCGCCTCGCGCCAGTTCTTGCGGCGCATCCATTCGGCAGTGAAGAGGGCCAGCAGCGCGGCGATCAATCCCCCGATGACCGGCAGGACGAAATTGCCGGCAATGCCGAAAACCAGCGCGGCCGCGATCGAGACCCACGACGCGCCGCTCTGCCGCGCCTGGGCGCCCATCAGAAGATTGTCAACGAAAGAGCCGATCAGCATCAGAAGGGTGATGAGCGCGAACATCCACCAGCCCAGTGTGCTGAATCCGGCGGCGAGGCCGTAGCCCAAGGCGGCCACCCAGATGATCACCAGGCCTGGGAGCACAGGGATGAGCAACCCGAACAGGCCAAAGAGCATGAATGTCAGGGTGAGGACTTCGATGGATACTTCGAGCCAAAGAGGCATTGTTATCTCCCAAATTTCCAGTTACCAGTTTTCAGTGTTCAGTGTTCAGTTTTCAGTGGCACTGATCACCGAAACGCCGCCCATCCAGGGGCGCAGGACTTCTGGTACACTGATTGTACCATCGGCCTGCTGGTAGTTCTCGAGGACGGCGATCAGCGTGCGCGGCAGGCCGAGGCCGGAACCGTTCAGCGTGTGGAGGAAGCGGGTTTTGCCGCCATCCGCGGGGCGGTACTTGATGTTGGCGCGGCGGGCCTGGAAGTCGCCAACGTTCGAGAGCGACGAGACTTCCAGCCACTCGTTGCAGCCCGGCGCCCAGACCTCGAGATCGTAAGTCATGTGCGCACCAAAGCCCAGGTCGCCGCTGCAGAGTTGCTTGAGGCGGTAAGTCAGGCCGAGTTCGGCGCAGGTCTGCTCGGCATCCGCGCGCATCTTTTCCAGCATGGCGTCCGATTCTTCCGGTTTGCAATAGATGTACATCTCGACCTTGTCGAACTGGTGGCCGCGCTTGATGCCGCGCACATCCCGGCCGGCGCTCATTTTCTCGCGGCGGAAGCAGGGTGTGTAAGCGGTATACAACAACGGCAGTTCCGTCTCGTCGAGTATCTCGTCCATGTGCAGTCCGGTGAGCGGCACCTCGGCGGTCGGCACCAGCCACAGGTCTTCTTCCGCGTCGTGATAGAGATTATCGGCGAACTTGGGCAACTGACCCGCGCCGAAGAGCGTTGCTGCCTTGACCATGAAAGGCAGGTATTTCTCGGTGTAACCCTGGCGGGCGTGCAGGTCGAGCATCCAGGCGATCAGCGCCCGCTGCAAGCGCGCCCCGGCGCCGTTCAGCACGTAGAAGCGCGAGCCGGTCATCTTGACCCCCTGCTCGAAATCGAGGATGCCAAGCGCCGGGCCGAGTTCCCAGTGGGGTTTCGGCTCGAAGTCGTATTCGGGGATTTGCCCGACCGATTTAAGCACCACGTTTTCGTTTTCGTCTTTGCCGATGGGCGTGCGCGGGTCGGGAATATTGGGGATGGCAGCCGCGACTGCCTGCAAATCCTCTTCGACCTTGCGCAGTTCTTCGTCCAGGGCAGAAATCTTGTCCCCGACCAGGCGCATGGCCTCGATCTTGACCTGGCGCGTGGCAGCCTCTTTCATTTGCCCGATTTCCTTCGAGACGGAGTTGCGCTCGGCCTTGAGCGCCTCGACCTCATTCAGGATGGCGCGGCGATGGGCATCCAATTTCAGGATGGAATCAACCGGCGTTGAGTCCATCTGCCGGTTTTTCAGCGCCGTGCGGACGAGGTCAGGTTTTTCGCGGATGAGATTGATGTCGAGCATGTGCACCTCTGTTGAGATTACATCACAAAAGGATCAAAATTACAGCTCCCCCTCATAGATAGTCGAGCACGTTCGAGCGGTTGACCAGGTGCACCTGGCTGCCAGAGTAGGCCGATATGAACGCCGCCGGGACGCGCCATTTTTCGCTGCCCCATTTGCATTCGAAGCCGGTCAACTGCCCGCCTTCCTCTTCCAGGTAATCAATTTCCTTGCCGTCATAGGTCCGCCAGAAGTACAGGTTCGGGTGGCGCTGCTGGTTGTGAAGGAATTTCAGCCGCTCGCTGACGAAGAAATTTTCCCACAACATGCCCACGTCCTGGCGCAGTTCGAGAGGGTTGAAATTGTTAATCAGCGCGTTGCGCACGCCCAAGTCGTAAAAAAAGACCTTGCGCTGCTTGCCCAGTTCCTTGCGCAAGTTCCGGCTATGGGGCGGCAGGTGGAAAATGACATAACCCTGTTCCAAAAGCGACAGGTAACGCGCCACAGTGGTTTTATCAATTCCCAGCATCGCGCCCAATTCGTTGTACGAGACCTTGCTGCCGACCTGCAAGGCCAGCGCCTGAAGCAGGCGGCGCAGCAGGTCTGGGTTCTTCACGGACTGGAATTCCAGCACGTCCTTGTAGAGGTAACTCCGGCTGATTTCCAACAGGGCTTCCACGGGGTCATCGCTGGAGACTACTCCGGGATACATGCCAAAGCGCAGATGGTATTCCAGCGAGCGCTGTAATTCCAGTGGCGTGCTTTGCGTCAGTAGTTCGCTGACCGATAGCGGGTACAGGTGGAACTCGATCTTGCGGCCGGTCAACGGTTCCGAGATGTCGTTGGACAGGTCGAAGGAGGATGAGCCGCTTGCAATGACCTGGATCTGGGGGAAGTTGTCAACCAGCAGTTTGAGGGTCAGGCCGATATTTTTGACCCGCTGGGCCTCGTCAATCAGGATCAGGGTTTTGCTGCCAAGCAAGCGGCGCAGTTCGGTGGAAGTCTTGTTGCTCAACGCACTGCGGATGTCGGGCTCGTCACAATCGAGATACAGGCTGCCTGCGGGATATTTTTCCTGGAGTGCGTGGATGAGGGTCGTCTTTCCCACCTGCCGGGCGCCGTATAAAACGATGACCTTGCCCTTGTAAAGCGCCTGTTCGATGGCTGGTTGAATGGAGCGGAGATAGCGGGTCATGCGTGTCTCCTAAATCAGGGGGGATTGCTCTCCTAATTTACCACAAATTAGGAGGATTGCATAGCGGCCGCCCAGTTGCCCAGTTGCCGTGTTCAGTCGCGCAGGTCGTGTTGATGCCCCGGACGCGGTAGTAATACTGGCTGTAAAGCGGCTCGAAACTGTAAGCCAGGCTGCCAGTGCTTGAGCAGTAGGCACCCAAAGCGCTGCAGTTAGTTCCGGCCGGATACAGTTGCAGTTCATAACTGTCGGCCTTGGCCGGCGCCGACCACGATGCGGTTGCCTGCTGGCCTTCGCTGACCGTCACTGTTCCGCCATTAACCGGATTCAGGGCCGGCGCTCCCGGCGCGCCGGCGTCTGTTGAAGCGCACGTCCCGCCGCAACCATCCCCCTGCCCACAGTACGGGCTGGAGCAACTGGGCGTACAGCACGCTCCGCAGTCCCCCGGACAGCTCGAGCAGTTCTCGCTCCCGTTACAGCTCCCATCCCCGCACGTCGGCCCGGTTATCTTCACACAGCAGTTGGCAATATGGCCGCAATGATATTCAAAACAATCCGCATTACGACAACAAGTTTCAGCAATCCAGCCGGTGCTACAACTATCAGGATAACAATCATAGGTCCTCGGGTTCGACCAATCTCCGTTGTTATACTCTTGGGCGCAGTTTACCTTTTTACCATATTTATTGTAGTCTCCCATACGGCAACCGCTGCGAAAATCTTGGACTGTTTTCGGCGGATCGGCGCACTGATAACCAGCGGCACAACCCGCATAAGCTATCGGTATCAAGCTGTCGAAAAAGAACAACGCTAATAAAAAGAAGATTGTTAGAGCAAAGACAACAAACTTTTTGGACAGACGACGTAACATTACCATTCATTCTATTATCTTAGGGGTGATTTAAGAACTCACGTTCAATCTGAACTTTAACAAGGATGGGTCAAATCGGCCATCTTGTAGCACAATAGAGTTTGAGCACCTTTGTGCGAAGGAGGAACGATATGACCCGCAATAGGCTATCACTACCGGTTTCGGTTGTCAAGGAGTACACTCTGAACATCATCCAGGGCAAAATGCCGCCGATCCAACTCCGTGTGAGCCAGGAGTACAGCATGCCCTTTCCCAAGGACTGCTCTCGGCTGAAATCGCTCTATGAGTATCGCCAGCGCTCGCTTTCACTGGATCGGCGGGGGCGGCTGCGAGGCGGCACGGTTCGTCTGGTCAGTGTTCTGTTCGATTTCACCTTCACCCGTTCCATTTTCGCGGCCGCCTACTCTGCCGAAGGTGGGCACTGCTATGATCCGGTCTCGTTGTGTGTTCTGCTGCTGTTTGCTTTTCTCGACGGTTACG
>JASEHI010000090.1 GCA_030018695.1 Anaerolineales bacterium | reverse complement strand
TTGCTCATCCTTTTAGCCCATTTTACCCCCTTTTTCAAAAAACTGACGCACACCCTACTTGTGGGTAATCACCAGGCTAATGGGGAAATTGTGCTATAATATTGCAAATGACCGAATACAATCCAGAAACGGTTACCCAAGAAGAAGTCACTGCTTCAGCAGTTGCCCATCGCCGCCAGCGCTGGATGATCCTGTGGATCGCCCTGGGTGGGTTGGTTTTACTGGCTTTGATTGTGCTGGCCGTCGTCGGGCTGTTGCAGCCTGGCACACCGACTGATAAAATCCGCGACATCTTCATTATTTTCATGGCCTTCGAGTCATTGGTCATCGGCGCGGCGCTGGTCATCCTGGTCATCCAGGTTGCCAGCCTGATCAACCTGCTGCAGAACGAGGTCAAACCCATACTGGACGCAACCAACGAGACGGTGAATACGCTGCGCGGCACAACGACCTTCCTGAGTGAGAATCTTGTGGCGCCGGTCATCAAACTGAACAGCTATCTGGCTGGATTACGGCGTTTATTTGACCTATTCGGCATCAAAGGGAAATAACCCAACCGTCCTGATTTTTGAAAGGAGAGAATAAAATGACTGATCGAGATGATTTTGGAGCATTTCTGATCGGATTTGTCGTCGGCGGCTTGACCGGCGCGGTGGTGGCTTTATTATTCGCCCCGCAAACCGGCGAAGAGACGCGCACGCTGCTCAAAGAGAAAAGCATCGAGCTGCGGGATAAAGCCTCGCAAACGGCTGAAGAGGCCCTGGCGCGAGCCGAGACGGCCGCGGCTGAAGCGCGTGCGAGCTACGAGAAACTTGCCAAAGAGGTAAGAACACGCGGCGAGGAGGTCGTCCAGGCGACCAAGAAGGCTGTCTCCCGCAAGCGAGGTACGGTAGAAACCGGTTCATAGAACCGGTAAATAGAGTTACAAGGGTTTGACCAATAGCGCGGTCAAACCCTTCTTTTGTTTCGCGCCGAGTAGGCCTTCGGCAGCGCCTGCTCGACAAGAATTCTCCCGAAGGCCTACGCGGATGCCAATAATCTGGCGTATCCTTAGAATTTTCTTCAACCTGCTATACCACCAATTTGCCTGGAGCTATGACCTGGTCGCGGCGGTGGTTTCACTCGGCCAGTGGAAGGCATGGGTGTGTTCTATCCTCCCATACATCGCCGGGCAACGTGTTTTGGAACTCGGCCACGGGCCTGGACACTTGCAACTTGCCCTCCACAAGCACGGCTTTCAGGCTTACGGTCTGGACGAGAGCCGGCAAATGGGACGCCAGACCTTTTTGCGATTACAGCAAAAAGACTTCCATCCCAATCTCGCCCGCGGCCAGGCACAGACCTTGCCATTCGCGCAAAATACTTTTCAGAGCGTCGCGATCACCTTCCCCAGCGAATACATCTTTGACCCACACACGCTCGAAGAAATCCAGCGGGTGCTCATCCCGGGCGGGAGGCTGGTCATTTTGCCGATCGCCTGGATCACCGGCAGGAGTCCCCTTGAGCGGCTGGCAGCCTGGCTGTTCCGCACCACAGGCGAGGCGCCGGGCAAGCCGGGAGAACTCAACCTGGAACTAAAAAAACTCTTCGAGCGCGCCGGGTTCGAGGCGCGGAAAGAGGTAGTTGAGCTCAAATCCAGCACATTGCTATTTATCCTGGCAAAGAAGTAAGGCAGGTATCTTAATTCGCCCATTCGCGGCATTCGCGTTAAAAGTCCGCGACTTTGAGAAAGCCATATTCGCAGCGGGATTGGAATCCCGCCCGACGGCTTTTTGATGTAAAATGGAGCTATGGAAGTACAAATAGCAGTTGCCAAAGTCAATAAATATGCTGTTTCAGAGAGCGGCGATACGCTCGAAGTCATCGAGCGCCCCAATGGCGGTCTTTCGGTCGTCCTGGCGGATGGGCAGACTTCAGGGCAGGGCGCCAAAGCCGTTTCGATGCTGGTCGTGCGGAAGGTCATTGGGCTGCTGGCTGAAGGCGTGCGCGATGGGGCAGCCGCGCGCGCGGCTTCGGATTCACTTTTCACCGAAAAGAAGGGTAAGGTCATTTCCACCTTGAACATCGTCTCGGTGGATCTGCAGACCAATACTGTCGTCATCACCCGCAACAATCCGGCGCCTATGTTCATCTCCCGCGGCGAGCAGATAGATTGTCTCGGCTCTGAATCGGAGCCAATCGGTGTCTCACTCAACGTCCGGCCGGTCATCAGCGAAATAGCGGTCGAGATCGGGCTGACCATCGTACTGTTTACGGATGGGCTGACCCACGCCGGTGAGCGTCGCGGCCAGCCAATGGATGTATGCACATCACTGCAGGCCATGCTGGAAGATCAGGATCCATCCCCGCAAGGGATCGCTGACGCGCTGCTTGGCGAGGCTGTCCATCTCGACGATGGGCGGCCCTCAGACGATATCAGTGTGGCGGTGCTAAAAGTGATGAAACGCCAGGGCGATGACGTGCGCCGCATGACAGTCCGCTTGCCGATCGATGTCGGCTAATGCCCGGCACACAGAAATTCTTATCGGCGTGGTTGGCCCATGCGGCGCGGGGAAATCCACGTTGATCGCGGAGTTGAAAAGGCGCGGCTGCAATGCACGCCACATTGCCCAGGAACACTCCTATGTAAAGGATATGTGGCAGCGGTTGTCAAAACCGGATATATTGATCTTCCTCGACGCCTCGTATCCGCTCACCTGCAAAAGGCGGAATCTAAATTGGAGTGAAGCCGATTGGGATGAACAGCAGCGACGGTTGAGTCACGCCCGACAACATGCTGATTTCTATCTGGATACAGACAAATTGAATATCGGGGAAGTCCGGCAACAAGTAATGGATTTTCTTGCTGAAACGACAAAGCGCGCTTGACCGCGCACAATCCTGCCCTACCCACCCCATTTCAATGGGGGTATAATCACCCGGTCGCCAGCCTTTGGCTGGTATTTTTTTGAACGGAGACTGTGACGTATGTTTCGAAATCAGTATACCCGATTGATTACCATAATATTAATTTCTGCTTTGGCCATTTGGATCGACGCGAGCAATACACTCAAAGTCACTAATCCAATCAATGGCGAACTTGTCATGAATCGCAGCGTCACCCCGCGCCTGGGTCTTGACCTGCAAGGCGGCCTGCAAGTGTTGTTGGAAGCCGATCTCCCGGCCAATGCGGCCATCGACGCGGATGCGCTTTCAGTTGCCCGGACGATCATCGAAAACCGCACCAATGCGCTGGGGGTGAGCGAAAACGTCATTCAGGTTGCCGGCGACCGCCGCATTGTGGGCGAATTTCCCGGGCTGGAAGATTCGGAGGCTGTACTGGAAATTCTGCAAAGAACCGGCTTATTGGAATTCGTGGATATGGGCAATACCCCTCTTCAAGCGGGCACCGTTATCGAGACCGATTTTGGTCTTGCCGGCGCTGAAGATACTTCCATGCCGACTGCCACCCCGCAGGGGACAGTTGCGCCGGCCACGACGCCTGAAGCAGGCACCCAGCCCGAGACGCCCCCCGCGCAGATCTATCCGACCGTCATGACCGGCAGCGATCTGAAAACCGTCGAAGTTGGCCTGGATGAATTCGGTAATTATGAAATAAGGTTTACTCTTACCGATAAAGGCCGACAGATCTTTGCTGATTATTCGACTACTCACCGGGGTCAATTCCTTGGGATAGTACTGGATAAAGAAGTCATCTCCGCGCCCAGAATAGAAACCCCCATCACCGAAGGTTCTGGCCGTATTACCGGTAAATTCACGGCGGAAGAGGCTAACGGACTGGCAATCCAATTGCGCTACGGCTCGCTGCCCATCCCGCTGAAAATCGTCGAGACGCGCATCATTGGCCCAACCCTGGGCGAAGATTCCCTGCAAAAAAGCCTGATCGCAGGCGTGGCCGGCATGATTATCGTTATCCTGTTCATGGCTCTTTATTACCGCCTGCCTGGCATCGTTGCCGACATTTCCATACTTTTTTATGCTGCGATTGCATTTGCCATCTTCAAGTACTTCCACTTCACATTGACTCTTCCGGGCATTGCCGGTTTTATGCTCTCCACTGGCGCGGCGTTGGATGCCAACATACTTATTTTCGAACGTTTGAAGGAAGAACTGCGGGGTGGCCGGACCTTGGCGCAGGCTGTCGAACAAGGTTGGAAGCGCGCTTGGTCGTCAATTCGCGACTCGAACATTGCCGCCATCATCACCTCGGTCATCCTGTTCTGGTTTGGCAGCACATTCGGCGCGACCATCGTCAAAGGCTTCTCGCTGACCCTGGCGATCGGCGTCATCGTCAGTTTGTTTACTGCCATCTTTGTTACCCGCACCCTGCTGGCGCTGGTCTTGGAGTGGTTTAAACCCAAGAATTATTCCCGCTGGTTTGGCCTCTAGAGGAAACCGATATGAATATCCTCAATAAACGTTACATATTTTTTGCTTTCTCGCTGCTGATTATCATCCCTGGTTTGATCATTCTGGGTGTGATGGGCGCACAAGAAAAACTTCCGCTTTCGATTGACTTTACTGGCGGCAGCCTGCTCGAGGTCCAGTTTGAGGCCGGTTCAACTCCGCAGCCGGCAGAGATGCTTGCGCTTTACGAAAACTTCGCCTCCAGGGATGCCCAGGTACAGACAACCGAAAGCGGCTCCATCTTGATTCGCTCCGCCTTCATGGACGAACCTACCCGTGATCAGGTCATCACCGCGATGAAGGATCAGTTCGGGGGTGAAGTAACTCTCCTGCGCTTCGACAGCGTCGGCCCGTCCATTGGCAAGCAGGTGACCTCCCGCGCCGCCATCGCCGTCGGTATTGCTGCGCTGGCCATCCTGATTTACATCACCCTGGCTTTCCGCCGCGTGGAGCATGCCTTCCGCTTGGGCCTCTGCGCCATCATCGCCATGCTGCACGATGTTGCCATTGTCTTTAGCCTGGTGGCGATCGGTTCGCTGCTCTTCGGCTGGGAAATAGACGCTCTCTTCCTGACCGCGCTGCTGACTGTGATCGGCTTCTCAGTGCAGGATAAAATCGTGGTTTTCGATCGCATCCGCGAAAACTCCAGTGTTCTCCGCCGTCTTGAATTCGAGAAAATGGTCAACCACTCCATTGTGCAGACACTGCAACGATCCATCAACACGCAGTTAATGACCGTCGAATTCCTGCTGCTGGCGCTGGCGTTGTTTGGCGGCGTAACCTTGCGCGAATTCGCGATCGTATTGCTTGTCGGTCTGTTGAGCGGCACATATTCTTCGATATTCATCGCCTCACCCATCCTGGTCGTCTGGGAAAATCGCGAATGGCAAACCTGGTTCCGCCGCAAACCTGCCAGCACGTAGGACAAGTCTATAGACTTGTCCTACGAGATAAGCCCACAGTGAACGCCTTGCCTGATTCCGCGTTTGACATTAAAATAGCCTACAGCCTTGCCGAAGTCAGCCAGGCCGAATGGGACGCCCTAAGCGGAGAGCGGCCTTTCCAAAGCTGCCGCTGGTATACTTATGGCGAACGCGTCATGGCAGACTGCCCGCCCTTTTACATCATCCTTTCTTTGGATAAAAAACCGGTTGCGCGCGCGACCTTTTGGCTGGTCCGCAAAGAACCCCTGCCGCTCCCCCCGCTGTTGCGGACTTTCGCCCAGGCCGTCTTTCGCCGCTGGCCGTTGTTGATCTGCCGCTCACCACTCGCGGGACTCTCTGGGCTGATCCTGCCTGATCCGCCGCTGCGGGATGAATCGCTAAAGGTCATCACCCGGGTGGCGCTCGCAGAACTTCGCCGTCTGGGAGGCTCATTCCTGATTTTCGACTACCTGGAGCCTGACCAGACTGCCTGGCCAGGTTGGCCGCGAGAATTTACCACCACATCCATCTCAGACCCCGGCACCTGGATGCCCGTCAAATGGGATAGTTTCGAGGCTTACCTTACCGCAGGGAATAAGAAAACCCGCCAGAATTACAAGCGCAGCCTCCAACAGGCCGGGGAGCTTGGCATTCAGGTGACGAAACGCCAATCTGTGCCGGATATGGATACAGCCTTGGCGTTGGTCCGTAATCTCGAGAAGAAGCACAACAGCGCGTCGAATCCCTGGGCGCGCGGGATGCTGGAAAATATCAAAGCGGCAGATGGCGCCTTTTTAGAAGCGCGCATCGGCGAGCGGCTTGTCGGCTGCGTGCTGATCTTCGAGGACAATCGCGTCCAGATGATCGCGGCTATGGGTCTTGCCGGGGATGTGCCGGGCGTCTACTTTCAACTGATTTATGCCAGCCTGCAGGCCGCCTTCGAGAGGAAAGTGCGCCTGTTGCGCTGGGGCAGTGGCGCGTATGATGTAAAGCGGAGGTTGGGATTTGAGTTGGATCAAAATAATTATGTGGTCTTTTATGGACGAAATCCGATTTATACCTTGCTAGGCCAGTTGTTGGCCTACGCGGCTGGCTCATCGTGACTTGTGGAGAAGAAGATATGCAACCTGACCTGAAGGAATTTGTTAACTGGCCATCCGATGTGATTGCAAAATGTGTGCGTGAAAGCGATCTTCGCGTGTGCGTATTCGCCGTGAACGGAACTCGGCGTTGGTTCAGGCTTGAACATCCTGATACACCTGATTCCATATCATCCTATTTAGAAGCAATGGTTGACGTACACATCCGATTGTGCCGATTATTGTTCGAGCATGGTTTGGATACACTGGTTATACCCGTTTTTGGTTCGGAACTACTGGGGCGTAGCGGTTATCAAGAAATTGCTGTAAAGGGCTTATTTCGTCTTGCCACCGATCCCTTAATTCGTGAATTCTACTCCTCTGACGACATACGGGTGCGTTATTATGGAAACTATCACGATTCTTTTCAAGAGTCACCCTGGTGTGATTTACTGGCGCCATTTGATGACCTTATAGAGCGAACTGCTCAACACAAAAAGCATCGTCTCTTTTTAGGTGCTTGCGCCGAGGATGCGACCGATGCAATCGCTAGACTTTCAATTGATTTCTATAAAAACCATGGCGTTGTGCCAACAAGGGAAAAGTTGGTAGAACTATATTACGGTGAATACGTGGATCCGGCAAATATCTTCATTGGCTTTGATAGTTTTTGTGTTTTTGATATGCCATTACTGGACGTTGGCGCAACTGGCTTGTATTTCACCGTGTGTCCATCGCCTTATCTTTCATCTACCCAGTTACGTGAAATTATATATGACCACATTTACGTGCGCCACGCAGTGCCAACTGGTAATTTTTCTTCACTGGGGTATCCTGCATTGGAAAACATGAAATCCTTTTATGAGGCCAATATGGGAAAAACGCAGGGTATAGGTTTTCTAAAAGACAGTGTTTGGTATCCTACCGGTCAGGTTACAGTGCCACCTGAAATGCATAGATAAACCATTTTGAAAATTGCACACCTACAGTCTGGTACTATTTGATAAGTTCTAAAGGATTGATACATATGTTGAACAGATTAATCCAGGTTCAATCCCCCGATCCAGAAGATGCTCGACGCCGACAAGTACTTAACATCCTCTTGGTTGGTATTTTTATTTCAGCAATAGTAGGAATCCTGATAACTGGGTATGGGTTTGTTGCTAAATTATGGATATTTTCAGAGATTTCTTTGCTTGTTCTCGCTTGTTTCGTGTTTATTGTCGGGGTTTCAATAATATACTGGATAAACAAACGATATGGTAAAACAGCCATTTATTTATTTATTTTTCTTCTCATAGTGGCATATATTATCAGTGATACTCCTTACCAAATTTCCGATGGACGCTCTGTCTTCTTTTTTTCTATTCCTATTATCATCGCGAGTCTGTTAATCCACCCCTTAGCCGGTTTTGCATTAGCTCTCATCGGCTGTGTAATAATCACGGTAGCAGCCATTACAATTAATTCAATTCCCAACTTTATTGTAATGATCGGTTTCTTCATGCTCGCCATCGTCTCCTGGCTCTCCGCCCACAGCCTGGAAACCGTACTTCGAGAACTTCGCACTACCAACATCAACCTCGACCAACTCGTCGCCGAGCGGACGAGAGCCTTGGCCCAATCTCTCGCCCGCGAACGGATCGAGGCCGGGCGCAGCACAGCCATCCTCGAAAGTATCGCCGACGGCGTGATCGTCTACGATAATCGAGGCAAAGCCATCGTCGCCAATCCGGCCACCATCCGCCTGCTCGATCAGCCCCACGATCAAGTGATCAATTCAGGCGTAAAGGATCTGATCCGCACTCAAGCGCTGGATAGCAAGAACCGGCGCATCCTGGACGAACTGCTGACCAGTCCGGGTCAACTGCCGACCAGCTACCGCATCCAATGGGGGAAGAAGACCCTTTCAGTGAGTTCCGCCCAGGTCTTCGATAGCGAAGAAACCCGCATCGGCACGGTGGCGGTCTTCCGCGATTATACCCACGAGGCGGAAGTCGAAAGGATGAAGGACACCATCCTGGCCACGGTCTCGCACGAATTGCGCACCCCGCTGAACGCAATCCTCGGCTACGTGGAAATGCTCAAAGAGGCCGTCTATGGCCCGATCAACAAGAAACAGGCCAAGGCCTCCGAGCGGATCATCTCGAACACGCGCCGTCTGTTGGATATCGTCAGCGACTTGCTCGCCCAGGCTCAAATCGAAGCCGGTAAAATGACCATCCAGGCGCGGCCTTTCAAACCGGCTGAATTGCTCGATAATATTCACGGCTTGATGGACAAGATCGCCGCCGATAAGCGCCTTGCCCTGACCAGCGAGATTGACCCGCAGATTCCAGAGAGTCTCGTTGGTGACCCCACCCGTTTGCAGCAGATACTGGTGAACCTGGTCAACAATGCCGTCAAATTTACTGAAAAAGGTTCAGTGAATATCCATTTCTTCCGCCAGGATGGGCAGCATTGGGCGATGCAAGTTCGGGATACCGGCACGGGCATCCCGGAAGGTGAACTGGCACATATTTTCGATCCATTCCGTCAAGTGGATGGCAGCACGACTCGCAAACATGCCGGCTTTGGCTTGGGGTTGTCCATTGTCAAACAACTGGCGAATCTGATGGGCGGGGAGGTGGCGGTGAAAAGCACGCTGGGCAGCGGCAGTATCTTCACCGTTACATTGCCGCTGGCGCAGACAAGGAGAGAAACATGACCGACCTGGCTTATGTCATCGAAGATGACGAGGATCTATCCATGATCTTTGGCGAAGCATTGATAGCCGCCAACTACCGGGTGGAAACGATCACCGATGGGCTGAAAGCGCGCCAGCGTTTGCAGGAGGAGATCC
This sequence comes from Anaerolineales bacterium, assembly GCA_030018695.1. Classification (GTDB taxonomy): domain Bacteria; phylum Chloroflexota; class Anaerolineae; order Anaerolineales; family Villigracilaceae; genus CG2-30-58-95. The sequence continues at coordinate 223 of JASEHI010000090.1, read as the reverse complement.
CCCATCTTGTGCTGCTGGATTTGCACCTCCCGGGGCTTTCCGGCGCGGAGTTGCTGGCCCAGATCCGCGCGGATGCACGACTGGCAAAGACGATCGTCGTCATCGCCACGGCCGACGCGCGCCTGGGCGATGCCTTGCACGAGGTGGCTGATTTTGTCCTGGTCAAACCCATCAGCTTCACCCAATTGCGCGACCTGACCACCCGGCTGCATAATCAGTAATT
>JASEHI010000008.1 GCA_030018695.1 Anaerolineales bacterium | reverse complement strand
CATGCGGCTACCATAGCAGAGCATGAACAAGTTCCAGGGTTTCACCGGCTCCGAAACCTTCACCCAGGTGCCAGACTCGTTCTTCCGCAAGCTGCTGAACGAGATTGACGATCTGGCCGAGTTGAAGGTCACGCTCTACGCCTTTTGGCGAATTGAGCAGATGGAGGGCGGGGCGCGCTTCCTGTGCCGCACTGAGTTCGCCGAGGACGCCGACTTCATGCGTGGCTTGGGGGCGGCGGAATTGGATGCAGCGTTGGAAAAAGCCGTTCGACGCGGCAGCCTGCTGAAGGCGTCGCCCCGAGGCGAAGATCGAGGGGCCGAAAGTGAAGCGGGCGACTTCTATTTTCTCAACACGCCGCGCGGACGGGCGGCCGTCGAGTCCATGCAAAAAGGGGATTGGCGCGCCGCCATGCGTCCCCTCTCCGCCCATTCGTTGTCACCCGAACGCCCGAACATTTTCAAACTCTACGAAGAGAACATCGGTCCGCTGACCCCGCTCATCGCCGACGCCCTGCGGGATGCCGAGGCGACTTATCCCGCCGAGTGGATCGAGGAGGCCGTCGGCGAGGCCGTCAAGCGCAACAAGCGCAACTGGAAGTACGTGGAAGCGATTTTGAAACGCTGGAAGGTGGAAGGCCATGTCCAAAAGCAAGATCAACGCGACGCTCGAGAAGATAGCCGCCGCTACTCCGAAGGCGAGTTCGCAGCATATCTCAAGCGCGATTAAGACCACGCTTGGCGACCCGAATTGCCCGCATTGTCACGGCCTGGGATATATCCGCGATGACGTGCCGATGGGCGACCCGAAGTTCGGTCGGTTGGAGGCGTGCGTCTGCCGCGCGGCGGATATCGCCGAGGGCGCGCGCAACCGTCTGTTCGAGATGAGTCGGCTTGATCGGTTGAGTCATCTCACGTTTGAAAATTTTGACGCGCGGGGAAACAAGAACGCCAAGTTCATGACGCCGCAGGACGCGCATAGTCTGCAAGCGGCACGCGAAATGGCGGAGAATTTCGCGCGCACGCCGACGGGCTGGATGTTGATCGAGGGCGGATACGGTTGCGGCAAGACTCATCTCGCGGCGGCCATCGCCAACTTCGCGGTCTCGATGGGCACGCCGACGCTGTTCATCACCGTGCCTGACCTGCTGGACACGCTGCGCTTCGCGTTCAGCGACCCCGAGACCACCTTCGAGGCGCGCTTCGAGGAAGTCCGCAACGCCGACCTGCTCGTGCTGGACGATTTCGGCACGCAGAACGCCACCGCCTGGGCGCAGGAAAAATTGTTCCAGATCATCAACTTCCGTTACATCAACAAACTGCCGACGGTCATCACCACGAATCTAATGTTGGACGAGATCGAGAGCCGCATTCGCTCGCGCCTGCAAGATGAGGAGTTCGTGGCGCACGTGCGAATCACCGCGCCCGATTTCCGCCGTCCTAAAGAGACAAGCAATCCTGGTCTCTCGATATTATCAAAGCCTGACATTCAACAAATGACGTTCAAGACTTTTATAGCCCGAGATTATGAAATTGGCACAGAGGTTCAAACTGTTGTCATTACCGAAGTGCAATCTGGTTTTGGAAAAAAATACCAGGAGAAAAAAGTTACAAGGGTAGAAGTTACAAAGAGCGATGTTAGAACTCTGGAAAATGCGGTCAAAGCGGCCATTGAGTTTGCCGAGGAACCCAATGGTTGGTTGGTATTCCTGGGTCATCCAGGTTGTGGAAAGACGCACCTTGCCGCCGCTATTGGAAATCATCGAATTGATCTTGGCGGACAGGCTATTCTTGTTGAAGTTATCGAATTGCTTGATTACTTGCGCCAAACTTTCAGCCCTAAATCTGACGTTTCGTTCGATCGGCGATTCCACGAGGTCAAGAATACGCCTCTATTGATCCTCGACGATTTAAAAGAAAGCGGTTCGAGTTCTATTTGGGCTGAAGATAAACTACATCAAATTTTGTATCACCGTTACTATTCGAATCTCCCGACCGTCTTGACATCTACGCTAAAGGGAGAACAGTTCGCAACGAATTACCCAAGCCTGTGGTTCAAGATACTTGACACAGATAAATGTCGTGTTCAGGTAATTGATATGCCTCCGTACCTTCCTCATGCGAAGGCGGGGAAGTCCGCCCATAGGAAGGGGAAGTAACATATCATTGGCAACGATAAATCGGTTACTATTGAGAAAGAATTTCTAACGAGAGGAAATATGGCAAACATTGTCGAGAGATTAACCGCTTTTGTACAGAAAGTCTTCAAAACGAGTTTGGAAATTTTCCTGGAAGCATTGAAATTAAGCCCCAACGCGCAGGGATATGTGCTTGGTTCTGTCACGGAATTGTTGCTCAAAAAGAAAATCGAGGATGAAGGCTTTGAAGTAAAGAGAATACGGGAGAAATGGGAAGGAAGGAAACACCCAAACCATCACGGAGATTTTTATTTCAGGGTTTCTGGGGACACAAAATGGTTCGTATTGGAATCCAAAGGCGTAAAATCAAACTCCGAAAAATGGCACAAGTTGTACAACTATGAACGCCTCAAGAAATTTATGATTGCTCATTCCGATAAAATTGCTTGGGTCAACCAAGAGGACGAGATAGAGCCACAAATAGAATCTTGGATTGAACATAACTTGCTAAAACTCAAGAAGGAATATAGCGAAATCTTGTATGAGTTTGAAGAAGTGCAAGATTATTTGGAGAATCCACCACAACGGGAAACCAGCAAATCGAAGGCTATTGAAAAACTCAAAAAACTATCCAGAGACGAAATCAACAGATTAACCAGCGAGCGCTTAGCCTACGTAATGTCAAAGGTCAAGGTGCTTGAAACCCACTTTGTCTCTGGCACGTCCGAAGCCAGCGAAAGGACTCAGGCAACGCCGAGAAAAGACGAGTTCAATGTTGTGGCAATTGATATAGTTCTGCGTTATCACGAACACAAATTCCTTTTTGCGAATCCAAGATTACTGGAATCATCTGGCGATGAAGCGAATCATCTCCAACAAAATTACATCATCGGCTTTGTGTTTTTCGATGAAAATCAAAATCCTGTTCTGGCTATCACCGATGAATGGTATGAGGATTTCCGTGAAGCCTTTGGCACCGTAAACCCCAAACATGCAGTAAAAGAAAAAGACATGCAGGTTGACAACAGATATATGATTGCCAATGATAATGAAGGTGACGAGGCTTAGTATGCGCGAGAAAACTGTAAAATCCAGAAAGGTAAAAGAGCAGCTTTTGTTGCTCACTGATAGCGATCTGCTGCCAGAAATCCTGCCTACGCTTTCGGAACTCAAGCCCGCAGAAAACCTGTCGGCTGTTTTCGATGATTGCCACAACTACATATACGCCAATGAGGGAATGCTCAAAGACAAAATTTTTCACGAGATGGTCAAGATTCTTGTGATGAAGTTGCATGATGAGCAAAACAACAATGGAAAAAGGCTGGAATTTGGCATTACGTCATCAGAACACAGGCTTTTATTATCCAACTCGCCAAGTCCGTTCGAGGAGAGACTTGCTCGCTTGTATATGAAAGTTCAAAAGGAACACTCAAAACTTTTTCTCGATGACGGATTGAGGCTTAAACCACTAACTCTGGCATTTGTCGTAAATCAATTACAGTACATAAGTTTGACAAGTACACCTGGAGATATAAAAGGTGAGGCTTTCCAAACCTTTGTTTATCGCCACCAAAGAGGTGACAGAGGAGAATTCTTTACCCCGTTTCCAATTGTGCGCCTTGCCGTTGAAATGATTGATCCCCAACCACATGAACGAATTATTGATCCCGCCTGTGGAAGTGGCGGTTTTTTGATTCAAGCGCTTTCCTATGTTTTGCGAGAAAACCCCACGATTCAAAAATCGAAATTTATTATAGAGAACGTTAGTGGGCTAGAATTCAATCCTGACGTCGCGCTTGCAACCATGATTCGCATGGCGTTTGAAGGAGGTTCGGGCGACGAAATAGTTTGCTTAAACTCCCTTTCCGACAGTGATGATCTGAACGGAAAATTTGACATTATTCTTACTAATCCTCCTTTTGGAGCAAAAGGAAAAGTAGAAACCCAAAAGATTCTAAAATCGTATGTTTTGGCGCGAAAGTGGAAACAATTACCTGATGGAGGATGGGAACCGTCTAAAGTAGTTTTGAGTGGGCAATCTCCCGATATTCTATTTATAGAAAAAAGTCTCAAACTCCTGAAACCTGGTGGTCGAATGGCAATTGTTTTGCCAGATGGTTTGCTACAAAATGTCTCCAGCGCTTATGTTCGATATTGGCTCAAGACTCAAACAAAAGTTTTGGCCGTTATTTCGATTCCCCAGGAGGCCTTTATCCCTTATGGAACTGGAATTAAGACTTCGTTATTGGTGTTACAAAAACTCCCATCAGAACAAACAGCGAACTCTTGTTTTATGACAAGAATAGAAAAAATTGGCTACGATGTAAAAGGTCAGCCGATTTACAAAAAGAATGGTTCGAATAAATTCGCGGTTGATAGTTTCGGTTCTTTCGTTGTTGACGATGATGTAGATGAAATTTCGAATCAGTATCGCACGTTTAGAAACAACGGAAATATTGCTCCTTCCAACAAGGTTTATCCTGTTCCCGAAAGCTTACTGAATTCACGTTTGGATGCCGAACATTATCACCCTGATGATTTGGAGTTCATTGAAAGACTCAGGAGGGCTGGCGCAAAGCCACTCGGAGAACTTGCTGATTTTGTAACCAAAGCGAACGATTTTAAAAATACCGATGAAGAGATTAGATATATTGCCATTTCTGATGTGGACGCAAGAACAATGCAAGTTGTCTCACAACAAAGCATTATCGCCCATGACGCCCCATCAAGAGCAAGTTACCGTGTCGTAAAAGGCGATATTATTACCGCCACCGCAGGAGCAAGCACAGGCACATACAAACAAGCCACTGCTCTCATTACCGAGGATGAAGACGGCGCAATTTGTTCAAATGGCTTTGCTGTAATTCGCAACATACGCGGCATTAATCCATTTTTCCTTCTTGCCTATTTGAGAACCGAATATTTCCTAAAGCAGGTTAGAAGATTGATGACTGGCCACGCGATTCCCGCTATCTCATTGGATGACTTATCCAAAGTTTTAGTGCCTGTTCCCCCAAAAGACGAACAGAATCGAATGGCGGAAGAAATCGCCGTCCTTCAAAACAAAAGAAAAGAAGCCATAAAACTCGGCGAGAAACTGATCAATGACGCCGAAAAAGTGGTAACAGGTTCTTTGGTTTAATGTTCTATCACGCGCGCTTCAAACCAAAAGGCGGCTGTCACGCCGCCTCCCTTCGACAGGCTCACATCGTCCCGATGTCCTTCGGGAGGGCAGGTTTTGATTTCATTCTGGGAGAGACCCGACTCCGTTTTTTTATTCTTGCTCTTCTGGCAAGTAACCGTCCAAAATTGTGATCAGCGCGGGAGCCCTTTCCGTCGCGGCAAGCCACACGCGGTTGATCAGGCTTTCTCCATATTCGTGCGCCAGAATATTGCGGAACTTGATAAAAACTTCCCATGGAATTTCAGGGTGTTTATGACGAAACTGCGGCGAGACGTGATTTGCCGCTTCGCCAATGATGAGCAGTAATCGTTCCGCCGCGTACCGCATCATTTTGTCCTGCTCGAATATGGCAAACTTGGCGCCGCGCATAATGTCACCGAGTTCTTTCGCGGCATTCTGCATATCCCACAGATAGGACAACTCGCGTTCAGGATGCGGCATAAATCACCTTTGCCGTATTCAAAATCTCGCGTCTGCGATACGGGTTGCGAAGTCCCTCTTTTTCCACCAGGTCCACGGGGCGCTTGAACATGCCTTCCAGTTCGATCATCATTTCGGCAATCTCGAACAGCCCAATATGCGCCTTGGGATCAATGCTCACCAGCACGTCAATATCACTGTCCGGGCGGAAATCCTCGCGCAGAACCGAGCCGAACAGGGAGAATTCGGTAATGCTCCAGCGTTGGCAGAACTCGGCGATTTTTTTACGGGGGATGGAGAATTTCTTTTGCATGGTTCGAATTATAGCACGCCCCGTGCGGAAACCTGACGTGCCTCACCCGCGCCGTGTCCAACCGAAACGATTGCGAGGACATGGGTCACGATGATCGGGGTTCTGAGGAGACACTTCGACACTCCCTACGGTCGCAGTGCAACGCATGTCAGGTCGGCATGTTATTCCGCTTCCCTCGCGATCACCTCTTCCAACGTCACATTCAACGCCTTCGCCAGCGTCCCTTTGCGTTTGCCCGTCTCGATCTGCGAGAGATAGGGCTTGCTGATTCCCGCCGCGTCCGCGAGTTGCTGCTGGGGGAAAGATTCCATCCACGAATTTTGCACGAATACATCAAGGAAATAAACGCCCCATACGGGTCATTGCACTTTGAAAATCGAATAAAACTTCCTGAACGGAGCCGGGGTCCAGCGCACAGGAACGGATGAATGAGATAGGCTTGTCCTCCAGCAGCATTGAGGAGGCAGCCGTGAAGCAGAAGCAACAACAGACATTCTCCGTCCGCATGGAACGTCTTCCCAACCGCCGAGCAATCGAGTGTATGCGAGAGGCATATCAGCGATTATACCAAGCGGCAAACCGCGTCGAAAACGAGAAACCGATTCAGGAGGCACAGCATGAACCAATTAGCAGCGATCTATGCAAGAGTCTTGACCTTGTAACAGGAACAGGAGGCGACCATCGATAGTCAGGTCGCCGAGTTGGAAAAGTATGCGCAGGAAAAGGGTCTGCGCTTATCGAAAGAATTCTACTTTTTGGATCAGGCCATCAGTGGGGCGCAATTGCCGCGCCCCGCGTTGGATCGCCTGCGCGACTTAGCAGTGGAAGGTTTGTTTGATACGGTGTTGTGTCTCAGCCCGGATCGGTTGTCGCGGAAATATGCTCATCAATGGATTCTGGTCGAGGAGTTGAAACGTTCAGGGGTGAGCGTGATCTTCGTCAACCAGCCGCCGGTGGAAGATAATCCGCAAGGGCAATTGCTGTTGGGCATTCAAGGATTGTTTGCCGAGTATGAGCGTGCGCTGATTACCGAGTGCTTGCGGCGCGGCAAACTGTATCGCATTCGGCGCGGGGACTTGGTGAATCCGGTTGCGCCGTATGGGTATCGGTATATTCCGGTCAGCGAGCCAAACGGCGGACGTTGGGAAGAACACCCGATAGAGGCGGCGGTAGTTCGGCACATTTTTCGGGAATACACTGAAAAAGGCGGGTGGATCCTGCCACTGGTGGCGTTTTTGAATGAAAATATCGCCTGCATGCCGCCGCGTGGCAAGCGCTGATTTCTACTTGCCGTAAACAGGAGAGAAACTCCTTTGTGGTCTTGCGTAACCTGTTCGCTCATCAGCCTGTCACCTTACTCGCAGGGTAGGCAGTTACGAAATAAATCTCAAAAAGCCAGGCTTCAAAAGAGGCTTGGCTTTTTATGTTGGTGTAAAGACAAGCTTACGGTTTGTACACGTAGAAGTTGTCGAAGAGGATGTCGGTGCCAGCCATGTCGAAGGTACCGGCCATCAAGCCAACGTCACCGCTGGTGAAGCTGCTGTCCGTCGCCGTGGCAACCGGATTGCCATTGACATACAGCTTCAACTTGCTGCCGATGCAATCCGCACGGATATGGTTGGTCGCCGCGCCTGGATTGATCCCATCCACTTTCTTCATTTTATCGGCTGAGATGAGCTGTTTATTACCGCCCACTTTCTTACCGATTGCGGCATAGCCATCACTGCTGATCAGGAAATAATAGAAATTATCTACATCCTGATAACGGCAGATGAGGCCAAAGTCGTTATCGTCTGACCCGCCAATTTTGGTCGCGTCCACTTCGACGCGCACATCACCTATGAAGGATTTGTACGGGTTAGCCCACACATCGTAATTGACCTCATTCACGTAGATGCGATAGCCACCGTTGGCGTAATCGGTCACCATGTCGTCCTCTTGGACTCGATCCCAGCCGCTGTTGGTGTTTGAGAAATCGTCTGAGAAGAGGATATTACTCGGCTGCCCTCCGCTGCCTTCGCCTGCCGGTGTAACGACAGGGGAAATGCTGCAGGCCAAGGTAACCAACACCAAGACAGCGACAACGAAAGCTGGTGCAGCCAGAACTGCAAATGTCTTTTTCATTGCTCCTCCTGAAATGGGTAATTTGGATAAGAGTGTTTTCCGCTAGCAGCCTAGCGGATAACTTGTAGGGCAGGTTTCCATACCTGCCGACAGGTGGGGCGGCTATGGAAAGCCGCCCTACAGGTCCTCTCGCCGACAAGTTCCAAGTATACACCTGAATAAAATATCTCGCACAGCAGCGTAGAGCCGAATTTCAAATAGCTGCTTCGGCAGTTATAATTCACACCATGCCAAATACCATTCACGAGATCAAACGCCAATTACGTGAACAGAGCCGGCAAGCGCGCAGGTCTCTCGGCGAGGACTTTCAACGCCAGGCCAGCGCTGCCATCTGCGCTCATATTGAAACCTGGGCACTCTTTCAGGGATGTGAAACTATCCTGACCTATATGCCCATGCGCGGCGAAGTGGACTTGCGCCCGTTGCTGGAACGCCACCCGCACAAGCGCTGGCTGCTGCCGCACATCCTGAGCGAGGGCCGCATGGTCTTCCACCCTTACGACCCGGAGCATCTGATCCGGCATCCCTTCGGAATGCTCGAGCCAGACCCGAACCTGCCGATTGTCCCGCCGGACCAAATTCAACTCGCGCTGGTACCCGGCCTGGCCTTTGACCGTCAGGGCTGGCGGCTCGGCTACGGAGGCGGATTTTTCGACCGATTCCTGGCTGGCTTTGATAATGGCATCTGCCTGGGCGTCACATACCATGCACTCCTGCTCGACCATCTTCCGCACAACGAATATGACATCCCGATGCAGTATATTGTCACGGAAGAGGGCATGTCAGACACATCTCACCATGACTGGAGCGTTATTTCTGTTGGATGATACGCGGCTTGGATTTTTCGGGCGGCTTGCGCAGCATAAAACGATAAGACAATTGTCCAAGATGGAGGATGTCGCCATGTTTGAGACGCCTGGGCTCATTCTTTACCGGTTCGTAATTAACCCATGTCCCGGCGATTGAATTCTGGTCCAGTAAATAGAATTCACCATTCCGTTCCTTCTTGAGGCGGGCATGCAACGGCGAGACGGATGGGTCATCCAGTACGTGCGTAGCCTGGGTTGGATTGGCGCCAAAAGTCATCTCACTGCCAGTCAAGGGGATGGGCGGGGCGGTCACCGGCTGGCCATCGCTTTTCAGCCGGACGAGATATGCCGGCGCATTTTTACGGCGCCGCGCCCAGGGTAGTTGCAATCCGGGTTTTTCCGCCGTCAGGACTTCGGCGCGAGGCGAAATCGGCTGGGTGAGCGGATCCAGGCGCATCTTCCGCTCGAGGCCGCGGTCTGTGTTCGCGGCACGGCGCAATCTCCCGCCGGCAAACAGGATGAGGCCTAAAGCGGCCCCCGCCAGCAGCACTGCGCCGCCGGCTATCCACAGGCTGTTGCGAACCAGAAACACCTGCAGTCCCCGCGGCGGTTGAACGACCGTGACCGTCACCGGTACGCCCAGGCTGACCTTGCTCAAACCCAGGCTGTCCACCGCCTCGACTTGCAGGTTGTGCTGGCCGCTGGAAGTGTAACTGTTCAAATTCCAGGTGAATTTATCGAACGGCTCGGAGGTGTTTTCGTCCGCTATTATTCCATCCACATACAGCGTGGTGCGGACGAGCGGGCGTGGGTGACCATCCGGGAATTCGACGATTATCTCGATCTTCTCTTCAGTTGGCGCAAACGCCGTCAGGTTGTTGCTCTTCACATCCGGACTCTGGCGGAGGATCTGTTCGGGCAGCGAGACCAGGATCGGGTTGGGGGGCTGGACATCCAGGTCGAAGGTCAACGGCGCGGCCGAGGCTGTCTGTCCCTGCAGAGCAACTTGTATCATCAGGGTGTGGCTGCCGGGGGTTTTAATCGCGGAGGTATATGTCAACGCATAGGTGTGACGGAGTGGAGTGAGATAAGTTTCGAGGTCGGGGAGGGCTTCCGCTCCAGAGAAGGGAAAGGCCTGTCCTCCGGTCTGGGCGGCCAGGTCTTGGAGGGCAATCGCGCCGCTGGTGGAGAAATAGTCCTTTGGGGCGACCATCCAAACATAGACGCGAATCTTCAACTGGGCAGCCCGCGCCGTCAGGCTTTGCAGGGTCGGGATCGCCTCGCGCTCCGGCAGGGGAGTGATGAAGAGGACCGCCCGTTTCATGCCGGATTGTGCGGTCGGTTCCGCGGCGATATCCAGCGCCCGGGAAAGCGTAATCAAGGATGGGGTGATGGCACGTGAGTCAGGCTGATAAGCAGCCAGGACGTCCAGGAAGTCGCTGGCAGATTTCATGTGTGCACAGCACCTACTCGGCAGGGAGACCAACCCATCTGTCGTGACCAGGCTCACATCGTCCCGATGTCCTTGCGGGAAGTCATCGGCAGACTCGGCGGGACGCGCCGCGGCCCAATCGCGCAGCGGCGCGGCGATCTTATCGTAGCGTGAGACAGCGTTGGAATCGCGTATGGCGAAGATGGGGCCAGGATTGATGGCCAGCACGAATTGCACCCCGGGTTGAAGCTCCTGGAGCGAATCGAGCGGGCGCGGCTGGTCATCTTCCAGCACAGTGATATTTTCTGCCGTCAGCCCGGAGACGAAAACGCCGCTCGCGTCGAACACATCCAGCGCGGCAGTCATGGCCGGGAAGGAGTCCGTCTGCAGAGCATACAGATCAACCTGCGCCTGGCTCTGCGCGCGGACAGAGAATCCCATGGTGGTCACCACCGCCAGGACAGCCAGCACTACCCAACCTCGCCACCAGCGTTTATTGCTCATGTGTCACGATTATAAGTGGCTCATAAAACGTAAAGCGTAAAACGTGATCGTCAATCGAAAATCGGCAATTGTAAATCGTAAATCGGCTTACTCCCACTCTATCGTGGCGGGCGGCTTACTGGTTATATCATACACCACTCTGTTGATTCCTGGCACTTCGTTTACAATCCGGTTTGCCACCCGCGCCAGCAACCCGTGCGGCAGGCGCGCCCAGTCGGCGGTCATGAAGTCATCCGTGACCACGGCGCGAATGGCGGCGGCCTCCTGGTAGGTGCGCTGGTCGCCCATCACGCCGACCGAACGCACCGGCAGCAGGACGACGAACGCTTGCGACGTAATTTGCTGTCCGACAGTTGAACTGTCGGACAACGCTTCAGGTTTGCCAAGCAGTCCGGCAGCGGACAATTCTTCGATCAGGATGGCATCCGCGGCGCGCAGCCGCGCCAACCGCTCGGCGGTCACCTCGCCCAAACAGCGCACGGTCAGGCCCGGACCCGGGAACGGCTGCCGCCAAACCAGCTCAGGAGGCAGCCCGAGCGCCTCACCGACTTCCCGTACCTCGTCCTTGAACAAGTAGCGCAGCGGCTCGACCAGCTCGAAGGACATATCCTGCGGCAGGCCGCCGACATTATGATGCGTCTTGATGCGCTCGACCTTGTCCCGCTCCGGCGCGCTGGATTCGACCACGTCCGGGTAGATCGTGCCCTGTACCAAAAAGCGCGGCTGACCCAGTTTGCGCGCCTGCGCCTCGAAAATGCGGATGAATTTCTCACCGACGATCTTGCGTTTCTGCTCGGGGTCGGTGATGCCGCGTAAGGCACTCAAAAACTCTCCGGCGGCCTCCACCGCGACCAGTTCCGCGCCGAGCGTTTTGCGAAACGCGGCGACAACCTGCTCCGCTTCGCCCTGGCGCATCAGACCGTTGTCCACGAAGACTGCCACCAGTTGGTCGCCAATTGCCTCCTGCACCAGCGCCGCGGCGACCGACGAATCCACCCCGCCGCTGACCGCCGCCAGCACGCGCTCGTTTCCGACCTGGGTGCGGATGCGAGTTACACTTGCCTCGATAATGGAAGCCGGAGTCCAGTCCGGTTGCGCGCCGCAGATTTCGACCACAAATCGGCGCAGGATTTCCGCCCCGTCGGGCGTATGCCTTACTTCTGGATGGAACTGCACGCCGAAGTATTTGCGCTGCAGATCGCCCATCGCCGCCAAGGGGCTATTATCCGACTTCGCCAGCGGGATAAAACCAGCCGGGAGCTGCGTGATGCGGTCGCCATGCGACATCCAGGCGGGGAAAACGATGTTAGCGGTTAGGGGGTTAGGGGTTAGAGATGTTATGGTGGCGAGGCCATATTCGCGCTCGGAGGCGGGGTTGACTTGTCCGCCCAGGGCGAAAGTCAGGGCCTGCATGCCGTAGCAAATACCGAGGATGGGCAAACCGGAATCCAGGATGAACTTCTGGATATACGGCGCGCCGTTCTCGTAAACCGATCGCGGCCCGCCGGAAAGGATAAAGCCCTTGGGTTTGAGCGCCAGCACCTTATCCGCCGGTGTATCCCAGGCGAAGATTTCGCAATAAACGTGCGCCTCGCGCACCCGGCGGGCAATCAGTTGGGCGTATTGCGAGCCGAAGTCGAGGATGGCAATGGAGTCAGGCATCGTAAATTGGTAGTCGGTAAATTAGTAAATTGGTGAGCATGTCAGCGTGTAGAGGCATGAACGCGATCCGAGATGAGATGAAAATGCAAAAAAGCCGAATCCGCCGCGTCTAAATCTTCGAGGCAGGAAACGGCCTTCTTCGGGGCGAAACTCATGTGGGCAAATATCCAACGAATCAATACTGACACCCGACACATGACATGCTACTCGCACCCACCGAAGACGATCCGGTCGCCCTCCATCGAAGTGATGCAAGCCAGCGATTCAATAGGGACCCCCAGCGGTCGCAATGTCTCACGTCCGCCCTCGAAGGATTTTTCGATCAACGCGCCGATGCCCACAATAGTCGCTCCGGCGGTCTGCGCCAGGCGCACCAGGCCCATGATGGTTGCGCCGCTGGCCAGGAAGTCGTCAATGATGAGGATACGCTCGCCGCCGGCCAGGAACTCCGGCGAAACGATAAGTTCGGTCATCACGCCCTTGGTGTGGGATGGGGCCAGGGTAAGGAAAACGGCGTTGGTCATGGTGACCGGCTTTGATTTACGCGCGTAGACGACCGGCAGGCCGAGGTGCATGGCCGTTGTCAGGGCCGGGGCGATGCCTGAGATTTCGGCAGTCAGCACCTTGCTGGCGCCCACGTGCGCAAAACGGCGCGCCAGTTCGCCTCCGCAGGCGTACATCAGCCGCGGGTCAACCTGATGGTTGACAAAACTATCCACTTTCAAAATGCCATTACCCAGATTCTTCCCGTCCCGTAAAATGCGCTCTTTGAGTTCTTCCATTGCTCCTCCATAAATCAATAAACTGGTCACTGATCACTGGTCACAAACCATCCCGAAGGTTGGCAAAAAACGATCAAATTTTCTCAGCAAAACCTTCGGGACGTTCTTACTTCAACTCATTTGAAACACACCCAAATCAATAAACTGGTCACTGATCACTGATTACTGAATTGTACAACGGCTTGAAAGAACCCGCCAGAGGTTTGAGAGGAGAATATGTTAGAATCCTGCGCGTGAGTGAGAAACCCTTACTGGTATTGGCCTCCAATTCGCCGCGCCGGAGAGAGTTACTGGCGTTGACCGGCTGGCCGTTCAGTGTCATGCCCGCGGACGTGGATGAAGACCTTCGACCCGCCGAAACACCCAGGGAATACGTCCTGCGCCTGGCCCAGAGCAAAGCGCGTGCCGGCGCCAAACACGCCGGCGAAGCCGAATTTATCCTGGCTGCGGATACGACAGTTGTAAATGGAAAAGACACCCTCGGCAAGCCAAAGAACGCGGCCGAGGCGATCGAGATGTTGACCACGCTGCGCGGGCACAGCCACCAGGTCTACACCGGCATTGCCCTCCTGCGCCTGAAGGATGGGCGGATGTTGACCGACGTGTGCGTAACCGATGTCCCGATGCGGGAGTACAGCCATGAAGAGATTGTCGCCTACGTCGCCACCGGCGACCCGCTGGACAAGGCCGGCGCGTATGCCATCCAGCATCCCAAGTTCCAGCCGGTGGAAAATCTAAGCGGCTGCTATGCCAGCGTGATGGGCCTGCCGCTCTGCTATCTGACGCGAAACATGCAAACGTTCGGGGTCGCGCCCGCAGCAGATGTGCCCGGCAACTGCCAGTCCATGCTGAACTACATATGCCCAATTTTCCCGAATTTACAAGAACAGATTGGTTGATTCGAAAAGGTAAAGTCATGAAATTGCTCCGCTGGTTAAATCTCATCCTGGTCATTTCTCTATTGACTGCTTGCGCCCGCGGCGGCGTCGGCAATGGGAATCCCACGTCCATCCCCACGCCGCAAATCGTTACTACGCGAACGCCCAGCGCAGAAGCCGCCATGCGCGCTTATCTGGATGCCCAGATGAGCGAAGACTTCGCCGCGATGTACCCCATGTTGAACCAGGCCACCCAGGATAGTCTCTCGCAAGAGGATTTCACCCAACGCTACAAGAATGCCCTGACAGCCCTGAGCGTAAATGAAATGGAATACAGCATCCTCTCCACGCTGACCAATCCCGGCAACGCGCAGGCTGCTTACCGCGTTATCTATCGCTCCAGCTTGTACGGCGACATCCAGCGCGAGATGACCGCCCACTTCAACCTGGAGGCAGGCGCCTGGCGCATCCAGTGGGACGACAGCTTGATCCTGCCGGAATTGGCGGGCGGTTACAGACTGCTGAGTGACTATAGAATCCCGGCGCGCGGTGATATCTATGACCGCAACGGCAACCCCCTGGTCACTCAAACGGAAGCCGTGGCGCTGGGCCTGATAGCCGGCGGAGTTCCCCCTGAGTTCGAAGAATCCCTCTTTTCTGAGCTATGGCGGCTGACCGGCGTCCGTCCGGAAGTTATCCGCTTCGCCTATGAAAATTACCCCTCAGGTTTATACGTCCCGATCGGCGAGGCCAGCCAGAATGCAGTGGATAAGCGTTTCGCCGCGCTCTCAGCCTACAGCGGCCTGCAGATGAACCCCTATACCTCCCGCTACTATTTCACCGCCTCGCAGGCAGTCGGGTATACCCAGACCATCTTCCCGGAAGAGCTGGAAAGCTACCGCCGCAAAGGATACAGCGGAGGCGAGCGAGTCGGAAAAAGCGGGATCGAAAAATGGGGCGAGCCTTACCTGGCCGGCAAGAACGAAGCCAGACTATATCTCGTGGATGCCAATGGAAACATCGGCAATCCAATTGCTCAAACTGAATCCAAGCCGGCTGACTCGATCTACCTGACCATTGATCGAGATCTGCAGGCTCAGGCCCAGCAGGCCATGGATGGTTTCCCCGGTGCCATAGTGGTCCTCGAACGCGATACCGGGCGCGTCCTGGCAATGGTCTCAGAGCCGGGCTTGGACGCCAACCTGTTTGACGCGAACAATTACAACAATATTAATTTATCCAATATGATCAACAACCCGGCCCAGCCGCTCTACAATCGCGCCGCGCAAGGGCAATACCCGCTCGGCTCGGTATTCAAGATCATCACGATGGCCGCCGCCCTGGAAAGCGGTGTGTTCACGCCCCAATCAACTTACGATTGCCAGTACGATTTTACCGAACTCGGGCCTACCCATATCTTGCACGACTGGACCTGGGATCGCTGCCAGAAAGAATTGAAAGAAGACCCAACCTTGGAACAGTGTAAGACCAAGCCCAGCGGATTGTTGACCCTGCCCGAAGGATTGATGCGTTCTTGCAACCCCTGGTTCATGCACATCGGCCTGAACCTCTTCACCTTGGGGAGAGGCAATGCCATTTCCGATATGGCGCGCAGTTTTGGCCTGGGACAGGCCACCGGCATCCAGCAGGTTGCTGAGGTCACAGGTCAGATCCCGAATGCCGGGGATGGCGTTCAGGCCACCAGCATCGCCATTGGCCAGAGCGACGTCAGAGTCACTCCGCTCCAGGTAGCCGTTTTCACCGCAGCCGTCGGCAATGGCGGCACACTCTACCGCCCGCAGATCGTCGAGAAAATCCAACCTGTGACAACGAATGCTCCGCTCAGCGGCGAGGCGATACTGACCTTCAAGCCCGAGGCGCAGGGTGTCTTGCCGGTCAAGCCGGAGAATCTACAAGTCATTCAAGATGCCATGCGCAGCGTGGTGGAACACCCGCGCGGGACGGCCTATATCCGCTTCAGCGGCCTGACCATCCCGATCGCCGGGAAGACTGGCACGGCTGAATCGGGCCTCCCGGATTACCCACATTCCTGGTTCACGGGTTACACGCTGGCGAACCGCCCGGGTAAGCCGGATATTGCCATTGTCGTCCTGGTCGAGAACAAGGGCGAAGGCTCCGAATACGCGGCGCCAATCTTCAGGCGCATCGTGGAAATCTATTTTTCCGGCCGGCCGCAAAGCGTCTACGGGTGGGAATCGTCCATCGGCGTGATTCGCCCGCCCACCCCTCAAGGCAGCGAAGCAACACCATAGACTGAACCGTATGCCGACAGAAGGGAACATCCCTGGCCTCATCATCCGCGCCCAATCGGGCTTTTTCAGCGTTCAGACCGCTGGCGCGGTCCTGACCTGTCAACTGCGCGGCCGCCTCAAACAGGGACCCCGCCTGGGCGACCTGGCCGCCGTTGGCGACCGCGTGCAGGTGACGCCTCTTGCAGACGGGACGGGGATGATTGAGTCTATCGAAGCGCGCCGTCATGCCCTCATCCGGCTCGACCCGCGGCCGAGGGGCGTCTACCAGCAAGTCATCCTGGCCAACCCCGACCAGGCCGTCTTCGTCTTCGCCTGCGCTAATCCAAGTCCACACATGCGCATGCTCGACCGTTTCCTGGTCATCGCCGAGAAGCAGGGCATCCCGGCCATCATCGTTGCCAACAAGATTGACCTGGTTGCTCTCGATCAGGCCGAGGCGATGTTCGGCTACTACCCGTCGCTTGGCTACCCGGTCATCTATGCTTCGGTCAAAAGCGGCGCGGGGGTGGAGCTTCTGCGGGCGCAGTTGATGGGCAAAGTGTCCGCACTGGCCGGGCCGAGCGGCGTGGGCAAGTCCAGCCTGCTCAACGCCATCCAACCTGGCCTGGGCCTGGCCGTGCGCGAGGTCAGCGCGGCGATCAACAAAGGCAAGCACACCACCAACGTGCGCCAGCTCTTCCCGCTCGAAGCCGAGACAACGAATGCCGGGACAACGAATGGCAGCATTCGTTGTCCCGGCGGCTACGTGGCTGATTCGCCCGGGATGCGCTCGCTGGCGCTGTGGGATACCGAGCCGGAGGAACTGGACGGCTACTTCCCGGAAATAGCCTCGCGGGTAGCGCAGTGCCAGTTCAATGATTGCAGCCACAGCCACGAGCCGGGCTGCGCCGTGCGCGCTGCGGTCGCCGATGGTCTTATACGCCCGGAACGGTATGAGTCATATATGCGGTTGAGAGCAGGTGATGACTGAAGACTGAAGACTGAAGACTGAAGACTGAAGACTGATGACTGATAACTGGGAACTGCTGGGACACGAATGGGCTGTAGACATGCTGCGTCAGCATATCTCTCGCGATGCGGCGCGCCATGCCTACCTCTTTACCGGACCTCCCGGCCTGGGCCGCCGCAGCCTGGCTTTACGCTTCGCCCAGGCCTTGAATTGCCCCCAGCCGCCTGCGCCGGGCGAAGCGTGCCGGAAATGCCGCACCTGCAAGCAAATCGAAGCCATGCAATACCCGGATCTGGCGGTCGTGCAGGCCGAGAAAGAGGGCGGCGTTCTTAAAGTAGAGCAGATCCGTGAGCTGCAACACAGCCTGTCGCTGGCGCCCTATCAGGGCAAATACCGCCTGGCGCTCTTCCTGCGCTTTCAGGAGGCCAACCCCAGCGCGGCCAACGCCTTGCTCAAAACCCTCGAAGAAGCCCCCGCGCAAGTCATCCTGCTCCTGACCGCCGACAACGCCGAGCAGTTGCTGCCGACCATCGTCTCGCGTTGCGAGGTGATGCGCTTGAGGCCGCCCTCCATCGAAAGCGTCCAGGCTTATCTACAAGAGCGAGATTTAGATGGAACCCAGGCAGGATTGATTGCCCATCTTTCTGGTGGGCGTCCCGGCTATGCTCTGCGGCTGATGCAGGATAAGGCTGCACTGGAGTTCCGCCAGACACGGCTGGACGATTTGCAAAGATTGCTAAAGTCCACTCGCCGCGAGCGCTTCACCTATGCCGAGAAATTGACCGACCGAAAAAACGAGGCGAAGGAACGCTTCCGCGAAACGCTGCTCGTCTGGCTGACCTATTGGCGGGACGTGATGCTGCGCGCCGCCCAAGCGGATACCCCACTCGTCAACATTGATCGCACAGATGAGATAGAAGCACTGGCGGCGCGCGTATCGCTGCCCGAGGCGCGCGGCGTGGTCACAGATTTGGAACGGGCGCTTGACCGGCTGGAGAAGAACGTCAACGCCCGCTTGCTGGCGGAGGTGCTGTTGCTGGATTGGCCGACAAAGTTGTAGTGGATTCGTAAAACAAAACCCGACGGGCATGTCATGGCCTGTCGGGTTTGCGTTTGCGGGAATACAACAATTATAGATGCCGCGTGCTGTGCGGGTCGAAGGCATCCCGCAGTCCGTCGCCCATCAGGTTGATACACAAAATCGTGAAGACGATGAACAGGCTGGGAAAGACCCACATCCACCAAGAGCCGCGTTGGATGAATGTTTGCGCGCCGGTCAGCATGTTGCCCCAGGAGGCGGTCGGTGGCTGGATACCCAAGCCAAGGAAGGAGACATACGCCTCGATCAGGATAGCCCCCGCCAGTCCCAGCGTGGAGGCGACGATAATGGCCCCAAGCGTATTAGGCACCAGGTGATAGAAGAAAATGCGCGCGTTGCTGGCGCCCAACGATTTGGATGCGGCGATATAATCCATTTCTTTGAGGGAAAGAACATTCGCCCGCACGATACGCGCCAGGTACATCCAGGAGGTCAGGCCAATCACCAGGATGACGATGCCGACGCTGCCGCTGAACGAGCGTCCGAAGATGTTGATAGTCTGGACTTCCTTGCCAAAATATTTGCCCAACACAATCAGCAAAAAAAGGGATGGGATGGATAGCATTGATTCGGTGATACGCATCAGAATCGAATCCACCCAGCCACCATAGTAAGCGGCAATGCCTCCCATCAGCGTGCCGAGCGTGACGGCGATCGAGACAGCCAGAAAGCCCACGATGAGCGAAATCTGCCCGCCATAGATAATGCGGTAAAACACATCGCGTCCGGTGCTGTCGGTACCCATCCAGTGCTGTTCAGACGGCGTGCTGAGGCGCGCCCGTAGGTCCACCTCGTTGGCCTTTGTTTCGGGGACAATGATAGAGCCGGCGATAATGAATATCAACAGAAGAATGACGCCGACAATCCCCGCCATCGCCATCCTGTGCTTGCGGAAACGCCGCCAAATTAACTGAGCAGGGCTGAGTGCCGGGCCGGTGCTCTCTATCCTGAGTTGAGGAATATCAGTAAAGTTTGCTTCAGATGACATACGCCGCTCCGTAATCAGCCCAAACGAATACGAGGATCAATAAAAGTATACATAATATCCGTCAAAATGCTGAAAACCACCACGGCTGTCGAGACAATGAGCAATACGCCAAGCACAACTGGATAGTCGCCGCGCTGGGCATATTCCCAGAACAGCCGTCCCATGCCCGGCCAGGCATAGACCGATTCGGTCACCAGCGCTCCGCCGAGCAGGTAGGGAATATCCAAACCGAGAATGGTAATAAACGGCAGGGCTGCATTGCGCAAGGCGTGTTTGTATAGCACAGTCCGTTCGGTCAACCCTTTGGCGCGGGCGGTGCGGATATAATCCAGCCCAAGCACTTCCAGAATACTCGAACGGACATAACGAGCGTAACCGGCGGTCTGGATAAGAACCAGACAGGTTACCGGTAGGACCATGTGGCTGATTAATTCGGTTGCATCCCTGCGATTCCAGACATCTGCCCCGGTCGGCAGATAAGGCAGCCCCCAGGCCTTGAATTTCACAGCAAAAATGAGCATCAATCCCAAAGCGATAAAGAAAATCGGCATGGAATAGCCGATAAATGACAAGGTTGTAATGATGTTATCTGTCAGTGAATATTGCTTGGTTGCCGAAACGATACCCAGCCCGAGGGCGATAAGCACCGTAATCGTCTGCGCAGTCGCCATGAGCAAGAGAGTCATAGGCAAACGCTCGGCGATCAACTTGCTGACCGGCTGCTTGGAAAAGAAGGATGTCCCCAGTTCTCCCTTCAGTGCCAGCCCCAGCCAACTGAAATACTGCGCCGGTAGACCTGAATTATCAATGATCTTCTTCTCGGTTTCCGGCGGAAGTCCCATCCACTGAATCCATTGCGGTGGAATGGTTTTGTCCAACCCCAGTTGCCGGCGGATGCGGACTTTATCCTCTGATGTAAGGCCAGGCCGGTTGGCGTATTGCGCCATCGGATCGGAAGAAAGCCGGGTCAGGATGAAGCAGACGATGGTGATGATGAACAGGGTAAATAAGGCCTGCAGGAAACGGCGGAAAATGTAAGCCCACATGAATACTTACCTCAAATTATGCTGCATGGTGTGTGTTCGTTGAAAACCAGACGAACACACACCATGCTTGTCAAACGCGTGGGAGGCGGGGCGCTACCCCGCCTCCCGGATAGAGACACCGTTTATGGTTTTACGTCCCAGACTTCGGCGTTCCAGTTCATGTTACTGTAGAAGCCGAATGGACCGGGGACGAAGCGGTCAACGTAGCCGTAGACGTTGGCGCGGGCATACATCATCGCGACGAGGGAGTTGTCGAAGATGTACTTTTGCACGGCGTCAATGGCAACCTTGCGGGCAGCTGGGTCGGCAGTGACATTGACTGCCTCGAAGAGCGAGACCAGTTGCGGATCGCAGTAGTGGTACAGATTTGCACCGCCGGGGTTGTTGGTGCTTGGCACATTGCACAGCCAGTCGCCGCCGAAGGGATACGGGTCGGGATAGAAACCGGTGGTGTAACCGGCCATGTCGTATTTACCGGTGGACAGCGGACCGCCGTCACCGTACCCGCCGAAGAAAGTGCCAGCCGGGGTATGGATGGGCTTGAACTCGACGCCGATCTTTCTCAGGTCGGACTGGGCTGCCAGGGCGATATCCACGCGGATCTGCTTGGTGGTGGTCTCGAAGTTGAAGGACAGCTTGGTGTCCACACCATTGCACATACCATGGCGAATGCCATCCGCGCCAGGTGTGTAGCCGGCCTCGTCGAGCAGCCGTTTGGCCTCGTCAGGATTAAAGGCCTCGGCTTGCAGGCTGGTATTCGTCCAGGATGAATTGGGCCACTGCGTGGCGGGGACGATGGTCTTGCCTTCCAGCAGGGTCTCGACGACGGTCTGGCGATCAATGCCCAGGATGATGGCCTTGCGCACGCGCACGTCCTTGAACGGGCAGAAGCCGTCCTGGTCGCTGGCGCTGTTAGCGATGACGTTGCCGCCGGCATCCTTCACGCCGTTCTTGACGCCCATGTTGAAGAAGTAGTGTTCAAAATCGGAGCCGGGCACCACCAGCAGGTGGACATTCGGTTCGAGCGCGAGGACGGTGCTGATATCCGATTCAGAGAAATCTGGATACCAGTCAATATCGCCGGTCTGCAGGGCAGCCAACGCCGTCTCAGGATCGGGGATGAACTTGATGTTGATCTGATCCAGCTTGGGACGGCCTGCGTAGAAGTTCGGGTTGGGCAGCAAGGTCATGTGATCGCCAGCCACCCAGTCGGTAATTACGAACGGGCCGGAAGCGACTGTCGGCCAGTGGATATAGGGATTGTTCTCCAAACCAGTCTGACCCTCCAGGATATGCGCCGGAAGGATGGAGCCAGCGGAGTTGGGGCCTTGCGCGAAGAGCGTCTGCCACGGTGGATAGAGCGACATGAACTTGATCACCACAGTCAGATCATCCGGAGTTGTGATGCTCTCGATCTGGTCATAGCCGGCTTTGATGGTGGAGGCGTTAAGGGGATTGACAATTGACTCCCAGGTGAACTTCACATCCTTGGAGGTGAGCGGCGCGCCGTCCGACCATTTCAGTCCGGGCTTGAGTTTCCAGGTGATGGTCAGGCCATCCGCTGAAACGCCGCCATTCTCCACCGACGGGATTTCAGCCGCCAGTTCTGGCACGTAAGCGCCGTTCTCGTCCCATTCTGCCAGGCCGACCAGCGTCAATTGGGCAATCCACCAGGCATAGGACATGACGGTGTAGTAAGGAACGATGCTATCCGGTTCCTGGGTCCAGCCGCCGGTAACGATCTTGGGCACAGGTGGGACTTCAGTCGCCGCGGGGGGTTGAGTCGCCGCAGGTGGTTGAGTCGCGGCTGGCGGAGCTGTGGCCGGCGCCGGGGGCTTGGGAGCACAGGCCGTCAGCGCCAGGCTGGCCAGAATGACCAGCGAAAACAGTGTGTAAATGTAACGTTTCATGGAATTCTCCTCCTAGAGAATTTGATGGGTGAATTGACGATGAGCGGTATTTCGATCAATGTTTTGCTGACAGCCACCTCCTCTCTGAACATAATTCTTTTTGTATCTTCCCAAAAAATCGGGGAGATTGGGAGATTGCCGAAGACCTCCGGCAGGATATTATACAGCAGAAAATGGCCGGTGGAAGCTGAATCTTTTGAAAATCCCGTAACGCGGAATTCATTCCGCAACCAAAGGCGATATCGCGAAGCATATCGCGCTACAAAATCTCCGGATTTTGGCCGACGTCAGGTGACGTCTGACTCCTGATCTAAAGAGTATTGGATTTAGCCCCGCCTGGGATGTTCAGGCCAGACTCCGGCGATCTGTGTGCCGCAATGTGGGCAAGCCCCTTGCGCACTGAGCTGATAGGCGCGGATCAGGTAACCCATGCGCTGGATGAGCGACTTGTTGCAGTTTGGGCAACGGGTATCCTCGTAATCCTCCACCCGTCCGGGAATATTACCGGCATACACGTAGCGCAGGCCGGCCTCACGTCCGATATCCGCGGCTCGCAGCAATGTGCGGGATGGGGTATTATCCGGCGCGGTCATTTTGTAATCCTGGTGAAAAGCGGTCACATGCCAGGGAATATCCGCCGAAACCCCGGCCAAAAAGCGCGCCGCTTTCCATAGCTCCTCGCTGCTGTCGTTGAAACCGGGCACGACCAGCGTCACCACTTCCACCCAGAGACCCATGCCGCGCGCCCGCTGGATGGTATCCAACACATTTTTCAGGACCCCGCCCAGGCGGCGGTAATTTTTATTCTGCATGGATTTCAGATCAATTTTGTAACCGGATAGATATGGGCGCAGATACTCCAGTACCTCAGGTGTGGCATTTCCGTTGGACACATAAACACACTTCATCCCGGCTGCGACCGCTTCTTTGAAAATCGCTACTGCCCACTCGCTGGTGATGAGCGGCTCGTTATAGGAAGAGGCGACCACCTCCGCACCCATCCGCCGTCCATAAGCCACGATTTGCTGCGGAGTGATCTCGCGAATGGAATTGATGGATACACCCGCTTCTGGATCGCGCAGCGCCTGGGAGGAGAGCCAATTTTGGCAAAAGGGGCAATGAAAGTTACAGCCCAGCATCCCAAAAGTCAGCGCGGTCGCGCCGGGAAGAAAGTGGTAAAACGGCTTCTTCTCGATCGGATCGGCCTGCAGCGCGGCCACGTAACCCCACGGGACGCGCAGCTTGCCACCCTGGTTAAAGCGCACCTGGCATATCCCGCGTCTACCTTCCCGAATGAGGCAGCGGTGCGCGCAGGCCGTACAACGCACTGCGCCGTCTTCCTGCTTCTCGTAAAGATCCCCCTCAATCGTCAAATTGTCCAGCATCTTCGCCAATACCACCATCCTAGCCTGCCTTCAACAATCAACTATCTGCCATCAGCTATTAGCTATCAGCCATCTGCCATCAGCTATCAGCCATCTGCCATTCGTCATTTATAATACACAACTATGCTGACTCTTGCAATCCAGGCCGGCGGCGCATCCCGGCGCATGGGACGCGACAAAGCTCTCATGCCCTTCCTGGGTCGTCCGTTGATCCTCCGGGTGGTCGAACGGCTCACAAATTTAGCCGACGAGGTCATTATAACCACCAATCACCCGGCGGACTATGCTTTCCTGAACTTGCCGCTCGTTACGGACCTCCAGCCGGGTCGCGGCGCCTTGGGCGGACTCTCCACCGCGCTCGCCTCCGCCAGCCAGCCGCTGGTGGCCGTCGCTGCCTGCGACATGCCCTTCGCCAGCCGCGCGCTCTTCGAATATGAACGTGACCTGCTGGTTGAATCGAGCGCAGACGTGGTCATCCCCTCTACAACCTCGGGCTTGGAACCGCTGCACGCCGTCTATCGCCGCGCGACCTGCCTGCCAGCCGTCCGATCTGCATTGGATGGCGGCGCGTGGAAACTCATTGCCTGGTTCCCGCAGGTGAGGGTGCGAACGCTCACACCCGAAGAGACCGCGCGCTACGATCCGCACGGGCTGGTTTTTTGGAATCTCAACACGCCCGAAGAATTTCGACAGGCGGAAGCATTGGCCCGGGGAAGCGCGCAGTGATCAGTGGACTACCGGGTAGGCCTTGCGCAGCACCCTTCGACAAGCTCAGGGCAACGCCTACTCGGTCGGCGCGACCTCCCACCAGCCAACTATCGGACGACCAAAACCGGGCAGGGCGCGTGGTTCAACACCTTCTGGCTCTGGCTGCCCAGCAGCATATCCAACGTCCCGAGGCCGCGCGCGCCAATGATAATTAAATCGTTTTGCCGCGTGCTCGCCACCGCCAGAATAGCCTCCGCCGCCGGGCCCTCCAGCAAATCGTTGCAAAGTTCTCCCGGTATGCTCCCGACAACCTGAAGCGCCATGTGCAAAATTGCCTCGGCTTCCTTCATGCGGGCCGAAATGGCATGTTGCAGGTTCGGCTCGCCAAGATATGGCGGAACGGGGTCAAAAGCCGTGATGACCCGCAAGTCAGCGCCAAATTGGCGCGCCAACCCGGCCGCCACCTGTGCGGCGCGCAATGCGTGAGGCGACCCATCCACAGCCAACAGGATATTTTGAAACATTTCACACCTCCTCATTTCAGATTACAATTTCGGTTCTCTGGGATTTGCCGTGATTCTGTACACGGATTACACGGATTTCACGGAATCTCACGGAAAAAACCCTAAAAATCCGTGTTTTTTTCGTGTTTGTCCGTTTTTTCCGTGCCTTCGCCCTAGCTCAGGCCAGGGTTTGTCCGTGTAATCCGTGTCCAAAAGGTTTAATCACGGCGATTCCCAATGAGTCACAACTTCAGTATACACAAAATGACCTCGTTTTCATACCCCCAATTTCAAAGGAGTTCGCTAATGCCTCTCGCCACTTCGCCTCTGCTCAGTGCAAACCTGCGCGCCATTCGAAGCCAGTTCCCCTCCCTCGACCGCGCGGCAATTTTTTTCGACAATCCTGGCGGCACCCAAATTGCCAGACAATCCCTCGAGCGGATCAATAAGTATCTACTGGAATGCAACGCCAATCACGAGGGGGCTTTTGCCACCAGCATCGCTTCGGATGTCATTCTGGACGAAGCGCATCGCGCGATGGCGGATTTCTATAATGCTGCCAGCCCTGAAGAAATCATCTTTGGCGCGAACATGACCACGCTGACCTTGCATATCAGCCGCTCGATCTCGCGGAACTGGCGCGCGGGTGATGAAATTGTCGTCACCCGGCTCGATCACGATGCCAACGTCACGCCCTGGCTTCTGGCGGCGCAGGAGCGAGGCTGCAAAGTCATCTGGGTGGATTTCCATCCCGAAGATGGCACGCTGAACTTGGAAGAGATGCGGGCCGCGCTGGAACGCAAACCCCGCCTGGTTGCGGTCGGCTACGCTTCCAACTCGCTTGGCACCATCAACCCGGTTGCCAGGATTGTCAAGATGGCGCATGAGACCGGGGCGTTGGTCTATATTGATGCGGTGCAATATGCCCCTCACGGGCCTATTGACGTTCAAAAGCTGGGCTGTGACTTTCTTGTCTCCTCCAGCTACAAATTTTTCGGGCCGCACGCAGGCATCTTTTATGGGCGGCGTGAGCTTCTGGAAGATTTATTCGCATATAAAGTCCGCCCGGCGACCAATCAATTGCCCGGTAAATTCGAGACCGGCACACAGAACCATGAAGGGATTGCCGGCGTGCTGGGCGCAATCGAGTATTTCGAGTGGGTTGGACGGGAATTTGGCAGTGAGCACATCGAGGGATTGGCAGAGGCAGGCTACACCGGCCGCCGCATGGAATTAAAAAAAGCGCTGACGGCCATCCGGGCTTACGAATTCGAACTCAACCGGGCGTTACTTTCTGCATTGCAGTCAGTACCCGGACTGACAATTTACGGCCTCACCGATGTCCGTCGCCTGGAGGAGCGCGTGACTACGTTCTCTTTCCGGCTAAAAGACTTACACCCCCGCAGCGTTGCTGAAAAACTAGCACAAGAAGGGATTTATGTCTGGGATGGCAACTACTACGCGGTCAATGTCACCGAGCGGCTTGGCCTGGAGGAAAGCGGCGGCATGGTGCGCGTTGGCGGGGCGCACTACAACACGCTGGAAGAAGTGGAACGGTTGCGCGAAGCGCTGCTGAAAATTAGCGCAGGGTAAATATCTACCTCACTTTGTCCAATTAAAAGACAAACGCCTGGGTGAGGGGGGCACCCAAGCGCTTGTCATCATTATGATACAACAACTGTCCGTAAATTTCAAGGGGGTAATATTAAAATTAGATTAGAGTTCCATTAAGAGATAGTGCCCCAGGCAGGAATTGAACCCACATCAGAGCCTTAGGAGTGCCCTGTTCTGTCCGTTGAACTACTGGGGCGACGGTAAAAATTATATCACAACGCGCTTCTTCCCGAAGGTTTGCTCGACATCCAAGGGGATGCGGACAAATGCTCCACCGCCTCCAGGATTCTCGATGACTGCCGTGAAGGTGTGTTTTTTAGCCATGGAGATCTCCCTTGTAGAGCAAATGGCATGTTATGCGCGGTTTGACAAATCAAGCAAGATATACTATACTCTATTTATGCTAATTGAGAGAAGTATATTTCACCATATTCTGAAAGAACTTCAATCTGAGCCAACGATCATCCTGTTGTATGGCCCGCGACAGGCTGGAAAGACGACCCTCATCCAGCAACTCCTGGCGCAGAACGCACTGCCGACCATCCAGTTCAGCGGGGATGACTTGCGCACGCAGGAACTTCTGGGGCGGGCGGACCTCGACCGGCTGAAAACGGTCATTGGCGCAAACCGCCTGCTGGTCATTGACGAAGCGCAGCGCATCGAAAATATCGGCCTGACGCTCAAACTCATTTTTGATCACAATCCCATCCACATCCTCGCCAGCGGTTCGGCCTCATTCGACCTGGCGAACAAAATCAACGAGCCACTGACAGGGCGCGCCACGACCTTTACATTATATCCATTTTCCTTCAACGAAATACCCATCCAGCCACCCATGGTTTCCAACTGTGAACGGTTGGAGGAATTTTTGCGCTTTGGAATGTATCCGAAGGTTGTGACCCTGCCTCAGGATGAGAAGGAAAACTATCTTTACGATCTAATTAACAATTATCTTTACCGCGACATCCTGGCTTTTGAGCAGGTGCGCAAACCCAAAAAAGTAATTGACTTGCTTTCCCTTCTGGCCCTGCAGATTGGCTCGGAGGTCTCGACGGCGGAACTCGCCTCGCATATTTCGATATCAAAAACGGTCGTTGAAAAATATCTTGACCTGCTGGAAAAGATGTTTGTTATCGTCAACTTGCGCGGTTTCAGCCGTAACCTGTGCAAGGAAATTTCCAAAACATCGAAATATTATTTTGTGGATTTGGGATTTCGCAACGCCCTGATCCGCAACTTCAACCCGCTTCATATCCGCCCGGATGTGGGCGCGCTGTTCGAAAATTTTGCCATCATCGAGCGGATGAAAACGTATTTGCACCTGCGCCGCTACGCCAATTTTTATTTCTGGCGCACCTATGACCAGAAGGAAATTGACCTGATCGAGGAGCGGCAGGGCGAATTGCGGGCATTTGAATTCAAGTGGAAAGAAACTGAAGCCCGACACAGAGCCGCAAGCCAGTTCATGGCAACATATCCAAACAGTCAGTTCGAGATGGTTACGCCGTTGAATCTTGATGCGTTTTTAATAGCCCCTCGGTTGTGAATTCCTGCTGTTATAATAACTCTGTCAGCGCGTTCAAGGCTGGCACGGAGCGTGAATCATGATAACGAAAACGATGGACTTGCATGAGTTACACAAAAACCTGAAGGAACTTATCTCTCAGGCTACTTCGGGTACAGAAATCATCTTCACCGAAGGCAAAACTCCTGTTGCCCGCCTAGTGCCAATCGGTCAGCGCGTCGCGGGGCTGCACAGCGGCTTGATCATGACTAGC
This sequence comes from Anaerolineales bacterium, assembly GCA_030018695.1. Lineage (GTDB taxonomy): Bacteria > Chloroflexota > Anaerolineae > Anaerolineales > Villigracilaceae > CG2-30-58-95. The sequence continues at coordinate 28,855 of JASEHI010000008.1, read as the reverse complement.
AACGACTTTGATGAACCCCTAACCGATGACTTTTGGATTGGCGAAAAAGCATGAGGATCCTGCTGGACACGCACGCCTTCATCTGGTGGGATTCCAATCCAGGCCAACTATCGCCACAGGCAATGTCACTTTGTTACATGATGTCGGCAAGATCCTCTATCCGCTTTCACCAATCGAGCGAGCGATAATCGTGCTGGGCCAACGCTTCTTTCCACGCCAGGCCTCTGCCTGGGGTAAAGGAGAGCCGCGCGGTTTGCGCCGCCCGTTCGTCGTCGCGGAACGCCACGCCGGGTGGGGCGCGGAGCTGGCTGCCCGGGCGGGAGCATCCGAGATGACCGTCAACCTGATCCGCCGTCACCAGGATTTCCCCGCTGACAGCGATCCGCTCCTGCTTGCCCTTCAGGCTGCGGATGACGAAAATTAGCTTGGCATCGGATTGACGAAAGCAGAAACCACGAAGTCACCAAGGCACGAATTCGAGATCGTTTCTTGTGTCTTTGTGTCTTTGTGGTTGCATTCGAAGTGAGGAAATCATGACCGTTCAAATTACCATCATCGGCCTGGGACAGGTTGGGACTTCGGTGGGGCTGGCGCTGGCCGCGCACACCGACCAGGTGAGGCGCCTCGGTCACGACCTCCAACCCGCGGTGGCCCAAAAGGCGCAGAAAATGGGCGCCATTGACAAACTCCATTACAATCTGCCAGCCGCGGTGGCTGAGGCCAATATCATCTTCCTGGCGCTGCCGTTGGACCAAATCCGCGCGACGCTCAAGATCATCGCCCAGGATGTGAAAGCGGATGCGGTAATCCTGGACACCTCGCCGGCGAAGGTCGCCGTGGCCGCCTGGGTCAAGGAATTGCTCCCGGAGAAACGGCATTATCTCGGGCTTATCCCGGCCTTCAACCCGCTGTACATCCACGAGCAGACCCAGGGGATCGAGGCTGCCAACGCCGATCTCTTCAAGAAGGGCTTGATGGCCATCGCCGCGCCACCTGGGACGCCGGGCGTGGCAATCAAATTAGCGGCTGACCTGACAACATTACTGGGCGCCACACCCTTCTTCGTTGACCTGGCTGAGGCGGATGGCATGATGGCCTCGGCGCACATCCTGCCGCAATTGAGCGCAGCCGCCCTGATCAACACCATCATCGGGCAACCGGGCTGGCCGGACATTCGCAAGGTAACCGGACGTCCCTTCGCCAGTGCGACAGACCCATCCATCTTTCAGGATGGAAGCGCCGCGCTGCGGGAGGCTGCCCTGCACAACCGCGCGAACATCCTCCGCGTGCTCGACGACCTGATCTCCAGTTTGACGGGCTTGCGCGCAGACATCGCCCAGGAGAAGAGCGATGACTTGCAAAGCCGTCTGGAAGGCGCAGTTGAAGGACAATCGAAATGGTGGAAAGAGCGCAGCGCCGGCGATTGGCGTGCAATTGAATACCGCGGAACTGAGCTGCCCAAGTCAGGCAATTTGCTAAAACAGTTGATCACGGGGGTCAGGCCTGAAAAAAAGAAGAAAAGCCAATGAATCGGATGGAAAGAACGTCCCGAAGGTTGAATTGAGCCAATTTAGCCGTCTTTCAAAACCTTCGGGACGGTTGTGTCAAAAAATGAAACACCCCCAAATCAATCCCGGCCGTGTCCGTTATGCTGACCTAACATGCCCTTCTTTTGCTACCTCCTCGAATGCGCCGACGGGACTTACTACGCCGGCTGGAGCACCGATCCCGTCCGCCGCGAACAGCAGCACAATACCGGGCTTGGGGCGCGCTATACGCGCACGCGACGACCGGTGAAATTAGTGTACGTTGAGGAACAGCCGGATCGGGCCGGCGCGATGAGGCGGGAGAGACAAATCAAGGGGATGACGAGAGCAGAAAAAACAACACTTATTCCGTAAACAACGGCAAATGTCCCAAAGCGATGACGTGTTCCCACCTGGCGCGCTCGCCCTCGGTCATGATGGCCGCTTCGCAGACGATTTCCGCGCCGGCCTTTTCCATTATCATCCGCATCCCTTGCAAGGTCGAGCCGGTGCTGATCACATCGTCCACGATCACGGCGCGCTTGCCCTTGATCAGGTCCTGGTCCTTTTCGTCCATGATCAAAGTCTGCGGCTCGCCGGTAGTGATGGAAAACGTCTCGGCGATCAGGGCTGCGCCCATGTAGGGTTTGTAAGCCTTGCGCAGGACGATATAAGGTTTCTTGGTCTCCACCGATAGCGCATACGCCAGCGGGATGGACTTGGCCTCTGCCGTCACCAGAACATCGAATTTAACTGCCTTGAGCGCCTTCCCCAGGGCTGCGGCGCAGGCCTGCACCAATTCGGTATCACCCAGGATGTTGAGAATGGCAATCTTCAAGCCGGGCTTGATTTCGAAGAGCGGCAGGCTGCGTTTTAGACCAACAATTTCTATCTCAAAGGTATCACGATCATGGGCGGACATAATTCTCTCTCCTGATGGGTTCTGTGCCGAGGGACTGCCGAATAGGTGCTGTGGGCTCGGCAGAATTAGTTTATCACAAGTGGTGAAATTCCGTGAAATCCGTGCAATCCGTGTACGAATCACGGCAAATCCCAGAGAGCCGCGCAGTTGAAATCCGACCTCGGGGTATAATCTTGACATGCTCCCCGACCTGCAACTCAACGACTCAAAACGAAAACTCGAGCTTGCAATTCATTTGTTGAATGTAATTGCCATATCCGCTTTTTTGATCCTATTCTTGAATCTGTCTTACCCCGATATTGGACATGACTATACTTACTACATTCCCCGTCTCTTGGATACCTATTTGCATTATAAGATCAACGGCCTGAGCATTCAGTGGTACACGCCCAGTTTCGGCGGTGGATTGCCAGCCTATCCCAGTCCCCAGCATATGCAATTCTCGCTGCCGCAGCTATTGACGCCGCTCCTAAATCCCTGGGGCGCGTCGGTTGCCGCGACAGTCATTTTTGCCCTGAGCGGTTATTTCGCCATGTATTATTTCCTGACCCGCGTTCTGCTGCTGCGCTGGCAGACCGGCATCCTTGGCGGATTGTTTTTTTCTGTCAACGGTTTTTTCTTCCAACACGTGGCTGTCGGCCATCTGGGGTTTCAGACCTTCCCATTGCTGGCTGTGATAATGGTCGCCTTGTTTGCCGCCTCACTGCCCGAGATCGTCTCAGCTATCATTATCGCGCTGGTTGTAGGGACGATGGTGCATGAGGCCGGATTTTATATCCTCGTAATTTCGATGCTTGCATTACTGATGACATTGCCGGTGGCATATCTGCATTATCCTCAAATTTCTAAATTCAAGCGGTTGATGCGGATCGCGATCTTGGGAGCAATATTTTCGATATTACTTAGCGCGTCGAAGCTGTTTGCCGTCTATTCATGGATGCGCTTCTTCCCTCGAACGATGTATGACCAGTACGATGTCAGTCTCCTGAGAGGGACTGTCGGCTTGATTTACCAGCTCCTGGGGACAATGAATCTGGTGCCTTTACGCTGGTTGTTGGGCAAGGATATAAACCTGGTGCCACTCAGCCTGCAAAGTTGGACCGGTTCGTTTTACGGCTTCTGGGAGACTGACGTTTCATTGTCGCCTGTTTTGATCGCTCTCTTGGGTCTTGGCGCAATTTCACACCTCATGTCCAGAAAGAAGGGTGAAAATGTACCGGGAAAAGGGCGCTGGAGCGCGATCATATTACTGCTCCTCGCAATCTGGACAACCGCCGAGTTTGCCCTGGCGCGAGGCAGTATCTATGCCCTGTTGAAGGATCTGCCGGCCTTGAGTTCCTTGCACGTAAATTTCAGGTTCGCGGCTGCCTTTATTTTTCCTCTTGCTTTGCTGGGCGCGATTAGTTTCGAAAGGTTCGCCTCGAAATGGGCTGGGAAGAAAGCATTGATCATCTTTCTAATTCTCAACTTTCTTGTCCTGGCTTTTCAAGGCACGTATTTCCTTTTCAAGGAGGATGTGCAGGACCGCGCCTATACCGTAAGCACTGCCCTGGAAACATTCCATCGAATTCGAGCGGGGGACACATTCCCGGTCAATAAAATTGCAGATGTGAGTGAGGTCTTTTGGAGCAACGCCAGCAGCCTGATTCCCTATGAAGTTGTCTTTGGTTACGAACTGGAAGCATTCAAACCTCAAGTCCAACCCGGCCCGGTTAATCTTATCCAGGATGGCTATTTCAACATGACCAACCCCGCCGGTTACGTTTTCCCGGAAGAAAACCAAACAACCGCTTTTGAGCGCATCCCAGCCGCAGACGCGGATAAACTGGAAGCCTTCACACACCGCCGCCAGCCAGATTGGAAGCGACCGCTAATCCAACACATTCTGGATGCGACGGCTTTGGTTTCTTTGATTATATTCTCCAGCCTGCTGGTGGGTCTTCTCATAAGAGGAACAATCAGGAAATTCGCCATTCGACGTTAACTTAGGAGCTTGCAAAAGAATAACTTCCGCCAAGTCATTCTCCCAAAGGACATCGGGACGATGTGAACGGAGCGCAGCGGAGTGAAGAATCCCCTTCGGGGTATAATCTTCTCATGCTCCCCGATCTGCAACTCAACGACCACCTCTGCCTGCGCAAGCCGCATCCCTGCGGCTCGTACGAGTGGACGGTCACCCGTCTCGGCGCGGACATCGGCCTGGAGTGCAAAGGCTGCCAGCGGCGGGTGATGCTGACGCGGCGCGAGTTGGCGCGGCGGCTGAAAACCATCCTGACCAACCACCCAATCACCCAACCATCCAATCACCCAACCACCTAACCACCCAACCACCCAATCACCCAACTACCTAACCACCTAACCACCCAACTACCCAACCACCCAACTACATGACCAAAAAACCCCACATCCTCTTCCTCTTTTCCGATACCGGCGGGGGGCACCGCGCCTCCGCCGAGGCCATCATCGAATCCCTGAAGCTGGAATTCGGCGATGCCATCTCCACAGAAATGGTGGATTTCCTGAAAGACTACGCGCCGCCGCCCTACAACTACCTGCCCGAAATTTATCCAGACCTGGTGCGTATCCCTGAATTATGGGGCGTGGGTTTTTACGTCAGCGACGGCCGCCGACAGGCGCGCATCATGACCTCAACCTTATGGCCGTTGGTGCGTCGTGCCGCGCGCAGGCTGGTGCGCGAACATCCCAACGACATGCTGGTCAGTGTCCACGCGCTCGCAAATTCCTTTCTTTTGAGAGCGCTCGGTAAAAACCGTCCGCCGTTCATCACCGTCGTAACCGACATGGTCAGCACGCACGCCTTGTGGTTCGACCGAAAAGCCGACCTGATCATCGTCCCGACCGAAATAGCCCGTCTGCGCGCCCTGGAACATGGCATGCCGCCCGAAAAAGTGCTCGTCGTCGGGCAACCTGTCACCGAAAGCTGCTCCGCCCCTCCCGGCGACAAAGGCAGCTTGCGCGAACAATTGGGCTGGCCACAGGACAAGACAATTGTCCTGCTGATTGGCGGCGGGGAGGGCATGGGCCCATTGGCAGAGACGGCGCGTGCCATAGACGAATCCGGGCTGGACGTGGGCCTGGTCATCGTTACCGGGCGGAATGCCAGGCTCAAAGCTGAACTCGAAGCCCGGAGCTGGGAAAACCCGACCTTTATCTATGGCTTCAGGCAGGACATGTCTTGTTTCATGCGCGCCGCGGATATGCTGGTGACCAAGGCCGGGCCGGGGACAATCGCGGAGGCGCTCAACGCCGCGCTGCCCATTATCCTCTACGCCAAACTGCCCGGCCAGGAAGACGGGAATGTCACCTTTGTGGAACAAGTCGGCGCGGGCGTCTGGGCGCCGGAAGCGCCGCAAGTGGTGCGAGCGCTGACCAGGTGGATCTGCCGCCCGGCTGAACGCGCCCAGGTGGTCGAAAACTGCCGCCGCGCCGCCCGTCCCGAGGCCGCACGGACAATCGCACGGATTCTGGGGGAGCAATTGGGAATGGGATTGAGGTCGTAGTATAATCCCCTTGCCATGCCCATCCTGGACTCAAACACTCTGGAAATTTTCAGCCGCAGCCCGGAACAGACCCGCCGCGTCGGCATGCGCCTGGGCGGGTTGCTCCAGGCTGGAGACGTGATCTGTCTGCAGGGCGAACTCGGCGCGGGCAAGACCACCCTTGTCCAGGGCCTGGCGCAGGGTTGGGGTTCGCTGGAGGTCGTCTCCAGCCCGACTTTCGTGCTGGTCAACGTTTACCAGCGGCCAGACACAGTCCCGCTTTTCCACCTGGATGCCTACCGGCTGGAATCCGCCCCCGAGGCCGAAGAGTTGGATATTGAGGAACTTTTGGCTCAAGGGCCGCTGGTGGTCGAATGGCCGGAACGGGTTGAACCTGTTTTACCGGGCGATCGCTTGTGGGTGAAACTGGAGTACGTGGCTGAAGAGCACCGTGAGATGCGCTTCACAACACACGGCGAACATTATGAACGCCTGCTGGCAGCCCTGCGCCTGGCTGTCTATGGGGTGGCGTGATGCTGCTGGCGCTGGATACTTCTACTGCGCAAGTGGGCCTGGCGCTCTACGACGGGACACAGCTCATCGGCGAATTGTTCTGGCACAGCCGCGCCCATCACACCAGCCACCTTGCCCCGGCCTTGGCCGAACTTCTGGCGCGTGCCGGCGTCAAAATTGATGAGATCAAAGCCCTGGGCGTGGCCTTAGGCCCCGGCTCGTTCACAAATTTACGCGTTGGACTGGCGCTGGCGAAAGGCCTGGCCCTGGCGCGGCATTTGCCGATGATCGGGATTCCTACCTTGGACATCCTGGCTTTCGCGCAACCCGTGCATAAACTACCGCTGGCCGCCATTCTACAGGCCGGGCGCGGACGTTTGGCTGTCGGCTGGTACCGCGCCTCCGAAAACGGCTGGCAGGCCGAAGGTCCGGCCGCGGTGACGACAGCCGACGATTTAGCCCAAAGCATCTCCACACCAACCCTTGTCTGCGGCGAGTTGACCGCTGAAGATCGTCAGCGACTGGCGCGCAAATTCAAGAACATTATTTTGGCCTCTCCGGCGCGCTGCGTCCGCCGGCCGGGAATCCTGGCCGAAATCGCATGGCAAAAATGGCAGGCTGGCAAAGTGGACCCGGCCGCCTCTCTCGCGCCAATCTATTTGTACGTCGCGGGAGGCCTGCCCGCGTGAACCAAAACTTGCCAACCTGCAAACTTGCCAACCTTCAACTGGTTTTCCGGCGCATGCGATTGGAGGATGTACCGGCTGTCCACGCGATTGACACGTTCTCTTTCAACATGCCCTGGCCGGAGCGCTCGTTCCGCTTCGAGGTGAGCGAAAACGCGGCCTCTCGCTCTTGGGTGGCTGAGGTGCAGGTGAATGGCAGGAACCAGATCCTCGGCATGTTGGTATTATGGCTCGTAGTTGACGAGGCGCATATCGCCACGTTCGCCGTCCACCCGGATTTTAGGCGCAATGGAATCGGCTGCCGGATGATCGCGGAAGCCCTCACAGCCGCTTTTGCCGAGGGCGCGCGGCGGGCTTTCCTGGAGGTGCGGGCAAGCAACACGGCGGCTCAGGCCATGTACCGCAAATTCGGCTTCGAGGTCACAGGTCGCCGGCCGCGTTACTATAAAGATAACGATGAAGATGCGATTCTTATGACGTTGGAACGTTTGAACGTTCAAACGTTTGAACGTGGAAACGTGTCAACGGAGGCGAGATGAACTCTGAAGAGACCCTTGCTCAAATCACGAATGAAGTTGCCGTCTGCCAGAAATGCGCGCTCTATCACTCACGCAAGATGTCCGTACCGGGCGAAGGCCCGGCGAACACCGAGATCATGTTCATCGGCGAGGGGCCGGGCTTTTACGAAAACGAGCAGGGACGTCCGTTCGTCGGCGCCGCGGGAAAGTTCCTGGATGAATTGCTGGCCCAGGCCGGGTTGAAGCGCCCGGAGGTGTGGATCGGCAACGTGGTCAAGTGCCGCCCACCGGCCAACCGCGACCCATTACCCGAGGAGCTGGCAGCCTGCGACGAGTACCTTGAGCGGCAGATCGCGGCGATCAACCCGAAGATCATCATCACCCTCGGACGCTACTCGATGGGCAAGTACATGCCGGGCGTCAAGATCAGTGCCGTGCATGGACAAATGTGCCGCGTTGGCGAGCGTTTCGTGATTGCCATGTTCCACCCGGCCGCCGCGTTGCATCAGGCAGCCCTGAAACCCGCCATCCTGAAAGATTTCGCCCAATTGCCAATACTGCTGGATCAGGCTCGAGCTGCCCTGAAGCGCTCCGCACAGGCTGTTGATGAATCGAAGGAACTACCAACGCAGTTGAGTTTGTTATAGAACTCTTAGCTCAGTGAGTAAAGTATGGCATCCACAATTGACCTCACCCGACTGAAAAACTGTTTGTCCGACCTGCTGCCAACTACACCTGTTAAACTCGCTTATGTGTATGGCTCTGTAGCGCGCGGCCAAGCTACCTCACTAAGTGATCTTGACTTGGCCATAATCACGGGCGATAAAATGGACAACCTGGAGCAATTTCATCTTGAGATGGGATTGGAGGCAACGCTTGAACGTCTGGGGTTCCCCCAGGCGGATGCGCGCGAGGCTACTTTCGCGCCGCCTGTTGCGCGCGGGAGAATTGTTACTGAAGGCATTTTGATCTACTGCCGGGACGAAAACCTCCGTGTACAATTTGAGACATCGGCCCGACGAGAATACTTTGACCTTTTACCTTTCCTGAAGCAATATTCCAGAGAGTATTTCCGCTACGCTCTAACTGAACTTTCCGTACCAGGAGGATAAAATGGTTGATCCCGAACTGATTGCTGACCGATTGGGACGCCTGGATGCGTATCTGAAAATATTGCGCCGGCTTGCTCACTATTCACGGGAGGATCTGACCGGCGATCCACTTACTCTAGGTGGGGCAGAGCGTTTCTTACACAAAGCCATCGAGTCCTGTTTAGATATTGCCAATCATATTGTGGCAACCGAGCGGCTGCGCTCGCCTTCCGGCTACGCAGACATTTTTACTGTGCTTGCTGAAAACCGAATCCTGCCAGAAGAATTCCTTCCCATCATGCAAGATATGGCTCGCTTCCGTAACCGGCTGGTGCACTTATATTGGGAAATAGAATCTGGGATCATCTATTCCATCTTACAATCCCATCTGGATGATTTCGAGCGCTTTCGCAAATATATTTTGATTTTTATGAAAAAGGAGAATCAGTGACAGACATTCAACAGAAACTTCTCGCCCAACTCCGCGAGAAAACTGCCCGCGTCGCCGTCCTCGGTATGGGCTACGTCGGCCTGCCGCTGGCGGTCGTCTTTGCCGAGGCCGGCTTCATCGTCACCGGTATTGACCCGGACCAGCGCAAGGTCGAAACCTTGAACAAGGGTGTCAGCTACATCCCGGATGTGCCGACCGAAACGGTGGCGAAACTGGTCAAGTCCGGCCATCTCAAAGCAACGGCCGATTTCTCGGCGCTAAAGGAAATCGAGGCGGTCAGCATCTGCGTCCCCACGCCGCTGCGCAAGACCGGCGACCCGGATATGTCCTTCATCATGTCCGCCACCGAGGAACTCGCCAGATACATGCACCCGGGCATGGTCGTGGTGCTGGAATCGACCACCTACCCCGGCACGACGCGCGAGATGCTGCTGCCCAAACTCGGCGCTGAAAAGGGGCTGACGGTCGGCGAGGACTTCTTCCTGGCCTTCTCGCCGGAGCGCGTCGACCCGGGCCGCGAGGACTGGACGACGATCAACACGCCCAAGGTCATGGGTGGCATTACAGAGGCGTGCGGCGAAGTCGCTACGGCCTGGTATTCGCAGGCGCTGAAAACCATCCATCCGGTCTCATCGGCGGAAGCGGCCGAGATGGCCAAGCTGCTCGAGAACACCTTTCGCATGATCAACATCGGGCTGGTCAACGAGATGGCCATCATGTGCGAACGCCTGGGCGTGGACGTGTGGGAAGTCATCGAGGCAGCCGCCAGCAAGCCCTTCGGCTTCATGAAATTCACGCCGGGGCCGGGGCTGGGCGGCCACTGCATCCCGATTGACCCGCTCTATCTCTCGTGGAAGATGAAGACCTTCAACTATAACGCCCACTTCATCGAGCTGGCCTCCGAGATCAACACCAACATGCCGCGTTACGTGGTCAACCGCGTGATGGAAGCCATGAACGCGCGCGGCGAGCTGCTCAAAGGCGCTAAATGCCTGGTGCTGGGCGCGGCTTATAAACCAGATATTGACGACCTGCGCGAATCTCCCGCTCTGGATGTCATCGGCCTGTTGCAGAAGAAGGGCGCCGAGGTTTCGTACCATGACCCGTACATTCCACACCTTCACACCCACAATGGCCTGGAAATGGAAAGCGTGCCAGAGCTGATGGCCGCCGTCCGCGCCTCCGATTGCGTGGTCATCGTCACCGACCATAAAGTCTATGACTACCCGGCGATCCTGGAAGCGGCGAAATTCATCTTCGACAGCCGCAACGCGCTGGGCAGGGCGGGCAAAGAAAGCCCGAAAGTTGTAAGGCTCTGATATTACGTTTTTCACATTACGTTTTACTTGGGTGCATTTCAAATGAGTTGAAAGAAGGAACGTCCCGAAGGTTTTCTCGAAGGTTCTGGCCGTTTTCTGAACCTTCGGGACGGTTGTTCAACTGGAAATGAAACACACCCATTTTACTTTGGCGTAATGCGTAATGCGTAAAACGGAAAACGTAAAACGGAAAGCGTGACGACTTGGGACACTATCTCGTTACCGGCGCGGCCGGATTCATCGGCGCGCGCGTCGCCGAAATGCTGCTCGAACAAGGTCACACCGTCGTCGGCGTGGACAACTTGAACGCCGCCTATGACGTGCGCATGAAAGAGCATCGACTGCACAGACTGCAGGCGTTGCCCGGCTTTACATTCCATAAACTCGATATTTCGGACCGACAGGCGTTGGAACGGTTGAACGTTCTAACGGTCAAACGTTCAACCGTTCAACCGTGGGACGCTGTTGTGAATTTGGCCGCCCGCGCCGGGGTGCGCGCCAGCGTCGAAGATCCCTGGGCATTCATCGAGACTAACGTCCTCGGCACGCTGAACTTATTGGAACTCTGCCGCCAGTGTGGCATCGAAAAATTCATCCTGGCCTCGACCTCCAGCATATACGGCGCCAATGCGCCCCTCCCCACCCCCGAAACCGCCGACAGCGACCATCCCCTCCAGCCCTACGCGGCCAGCAAGAAATCCGCCGAGGTGCTTTGCCATAGTTATCACTCGCTCTACGGTTTGGATGTGAGCGTGGTGCGCTATTTTACCGTCTACGGTCCGGCCGGCCGCCCGGATATGAGCATGTTCCGCTTTGCAAAGTGGATCAGCGAGGGGCAGCCTCTCCACTTGTACGGGAGCGGGGAACAGTCGCGCGGCTTCACCTACCTGGATGACATCGCGGGCGGCACCCTCGCTGCTCTAAAGCCGCTCGGCTACGAGATCCTCAACCTGGGTGGGCATGAGGTCATCACAATGAACGGGCTGATCGAGATGCTCGAAGAAGTGATCGGCAAGCCAGCCAACATCCAGCGCCATCCGCCCAATCCAGCCGACATGCTGACCAACTGGGCGGACGTGAGCAAGGCGCGCCGTTTGCTCGGTTGGCAACCGCAGGTCGGTCTGCGTGAGGGAGTCCAACGGCTCGTAGACTGGTATCGCGCCGAACGCGCCTGGGCGAAAGAGGTCGCCACCCTGCCGAGTAGGCGTTGCCCTGAGTTGTCAGGTCGAGCTTGTCGAGACCTTATCGAAGGGTGCTGCGCATGACGGTTTTCCAAAAAGTCTCTGCCATTTGGAAGGAAGACAATCTGCTGCGCCGGGTGGTCAAGAATAGCAGTTATCTTTTCGGCAGTAACGTCCTTTCCTCCGCCCTGATCTTCGTGCAGGGCATCCTCGCCGTCCATCTGATCGGGGTGACCGCTTGGGGCTTGATTGCCACCATCGTGACCTTTGCCGCCAACATCAATCGCCTGCTCTCCTTCCGCATGAGCGAGGTGGTGGTAAAGCGCCTGGGCCCGGCGCTCGCCGAAAAGAAGAAGCCAGAGGCGGCCGCATTGGTAAAGGCCGCCGGACTGACCGAGGCGCTCACATCGGTTGCGGCATTCACCATCCTGGCCCTCCTCAGCCCTTGGGCAGCCAGGGTTTTCGCCAAAGACATTCATACCACCCCCTGGTTTATCTTCTATGGTCTTATCCTTCTCAGCAATCTGGTTTATGAGACCTCTGCCGGGGTCTTGCAGGCTACACATCGTTTCGACCGTCTGGCGCGCATAAACCTGGTGCAAAGCGTCATCACCGCCTCGACAATTTCGGGACTATTCCTACTGAACCGATGGGCGGGTGAGGCTCTCGTCCCCTATTTGATCCAGAATATACTTTTGGCATACTTGCTCGGCAAGACTTATCTCGGCGTATCGGTGGCCATTTTGGCCGGACGCGAATTGAACAGCGCCCTCAGCTCAGGCTGGTGGCGCACGCCGTTGGGCGCGCTTTCGGGTAAACGCGCTATGGCGCTATTCGCAGTCAACACCAACCTGAACGGCAGCGTCAATCTGTTCTTCCGCGATAACATACCGCTCTATATCGCCGCCTTGCTTTCCACGACCGAGGTCGGTTACTTCAAAATCGCCATGACCTTCATCCTGCCCATCACCCTGATACTCGATCCTTTCATCGTGCCGACGTATACCGAGATCGCCCGGACGGTTGCCGCAGCACAATGGGCTGCCACATTGCGCCTGCTCAAACGCATCAGCATCATCACCAGCAGCGTGGTCGCGGCGATTTGGGGCCTGTGGGCGCTGACCGGATGGTGGCTGATCCCGGCCCTGTATACCGCCAAGGCGCGCCCGGCGTATCCAGTTCTGCTGATTCTCCTCCTGGGCTATGGCTTTGCCAGCATCTTCCAGTGGAATCGCTCGCTGCTCTTATCCCTGGGCAAGTCGGGATACCCGGTTTGGGTTTCCGCGCTGACCGGCGTGATCGAACTCGCCCTTATTTATTCTCTCGCGCCGCGTTACGGTCATTTGATGGTAGCCGCCATTCTGAGCGGATATTTCATCGTTTCCATCGGGTTGATCACTCTGCGTGGCCTGCGGGAAGTTCGCCGCCGACAATTTGCCGAGTAGGTGCTGCGCACGACGATCAGCCAGCCATGAAGATTGTTCTCGTTTCCGCCTCCCAGGTGCCCTCCGATACAGCCAACAGCCTGCAGGTCATGAAAGTCTGCCAGGCCTTTGCCCAGCTTGGTCATGAGCCTATCCTGCTTGTGCCTGCCAATCCGCCATCTGCCATCGGCCATCAGCCATTGGAAGCTCACTATGGCCTCGCTACATCCTTTCCCATCGAATGGCTCCCCGGCTCGCGCCGCATCTTCCCCTGGATCGCAGTCCGCCGCGCCCGCCGCCTGGAAGCCGATTTGCTCTACGCCTGGCCGGTGCAGTCCGCCGCGCTCGGTCTGCTCGCCGGGTTGCCGGTCATGCTCGAAATGCACGATTTCCCCGCTGGAGGCTTCGGCCGGCTGTGGTACCATCTCTTTCTGCGATTGCCCGGAAAGAAGCGTCTGCTGCCCATCACCCACGCCCTGCGCCGCGAATTGGAACGCCGCTACCGGCCAGCCCTGACGGATGAACAGGTCGTCATCGCCCCGGACGGCGTGGATCTGGAACGTTACGAACACCTGCCGGACCCGCAGCCTGCCCGCCGTCAACTTGGCCTGCCCCCCGGCCCGACCGTTGTCTGCACCGGCCACCTGTATGCCGGGCGCGGCGCAGGAATCTTTCTGACCCTGGCTGCAAGGTTCCCGGAAGTCAATTTCCTGTGGGTCGGCGGCCGCCCCCAGGAAGTGGACGAGTGGCGCGGCCGCGCCGCCGCCTCTGGGCTGCGAAATGTCACCTTCAGCGGCTTCGTTCCTAACGCGCGCATCCCGCTCTACCAGGCCGCCGCGGATATCCTGCTCATGCCCTACGAACGGACGGTTTCCACCTCCAGCGGCGGGGATACCGCCGACATCTGCAGCCCGATGAAGATGTTCGAGTATATGGCCGCCGGCCGGGCGATTCTCAGCAGCTACCTGCCCGTGTTGCGCGAAGTGTTGAATGAAAACAACGCCGTCTTCTGCCCGCCGGATGACGCCGCGGCATGGGAAAGCAGCCTCGGGGAGCTACTATTGGCCGATGCGAAACGGCGGCAGGCCCTGGGTCAGCGCGCCCGTGCCGATGTAAAAGGGTATTCGTGGACTGCGCGCGCCCGTCGAATTTTAGAGAACTTTAATGGTTAAGATATTGAAGTCATTTTCCAATCTAAAACCGCGCGCCTGGCTGGCAATTGTGGGGACACTCTCGGTTATCGAGCGGGTATTGCTTTACCTTTTCTACCGGCCAGTGGCCTATAACGATACCGCCAGTTACCGTCGCCTGGCCGAGGCGATTCAGCACGGCTGGACAAGCTACGACGGCACGCGCATGCCCGGCTACCCGGCCTTCCTGGCCCTGAGTGGCTCGGATGAGTGCGTCTATGCCGCGCAACTGGCTCTCGGCTTCCTGACCACTCTGCTCTTCTTCTACATCGGCTGGCGTGTGAGCGGCAAAGGCTGGTTTGGGGCGCTGGCCGCCCTGGCGCACACGCTCAACTTGCAGCAGCTCTTTTTCGAAGCCAACCTGATCACCGAGAGCCTGACGACCTTTTTCATCGCCGCCTCGCTGGCCGGGATCGCCTGGCTGCTCCTCCCGAGCAGGTGCTGTGCGGCGGATAGCAAACGCCCGCTCTGGCAGATCGTGGCTGTCGCGCTGGCGAGCGGCTTGACCGGCGGCTTGGCCACCCTGACCCGCGGTCTGTTCATCTTCCTACCCTTTTGGGCAGCCTTCTTTCTGTTCATCTTCCCGAATAGGTGCTGCGCATGGCGGACAACCGCGCGCAAGATACGCTGGAGCGCAGCCCTGGCCACCGGGCTGACGGGTCTGCTCATCATCGCCGCGTGGGTGAATTTCATCCACCAGCGCTTCGAAATCTGGAGCGTGACCACCATGAGCGGTTATCATCTCGTCCAACACACCGGCCTCTTCTTCGAGTACGTACCGGATGAGTATGCCGCCATCCGCGATACTTACATTCAATATCGCCAGGCGCGCGTTGCCCAGACCGGCGCGCCGGGCAACGCCATCTGGGACGCCATCCCGGCCCTGCAAGAGGTCTCCGGGCTTGGTTTCATCCCGCTCTCCAACCTGCTGGCAAAGATCTCCATTCAGTTGATCCTCGAGCATCCCGGCCTCTACCTGCGCAGCGTGCTGCAAGGCTGGCTCTGGTTCTGGAAAGCGCCGGTATACTGGTCGCCTGAGGCATTTACAAACCCACTCATCTCGATGGCCCTGGCTGGGAAGGTTGCGTTTGCGCGTGGCGGGATGGTGTTTGCAAACATCGCCTTCATTTTCGGCTCCTTGGCGCTTGTCAGCAAGAAAGTGCGCCTGGCCTTGAAAATGGATGCCTTTCTCTGGTTCGCTGCCAGCACCCTCTGGCTGACTTCCATTTTGCAGACCCTGCTCGACCACGGCGACAACCCGCGCTTCCTCGTCCCCATGCAGTCACTGGTCGTATTTCTGGTGCTGTGGTGGGGCCTACAAATCACCCGCCGCGTTAGAAAAGGAAAGAATGAAAACGTTTCTGCCGAGTAGGTGCTTCGCACGTGACCTGAAATGGATTATCCCCGCCAGCCTGGGGGTGGGCGCATTCCTTTCTGCGCTGGATGGCGGCACGTGGTGGATTGGCTGGCTGGCTTACTCATTTATACTGGCTCTGGGACTTTCTGCCCTGGCCGCTCTCTGGCGTCGGGCAGGCGCGGGCCGGACTTTAGCCTGGATGCTGCTCCTGACGCTTTTCCTGCGCCTCGGCCTGGGCATCGCCCTGACTTATATTCTGCCGGTTGCCGGTTACCCAACCGATGTGCAGCAAGCCGGTTACGTTTTCAGAGATGCCTTTACCCGCGATACACAAGCCTGGAGCCTTGCCAATTCGAACCACCCTGTCTTGTCGTCTTTCGCTAAATCATACCGAGTAGGTGCTGCGCACAGCGCCGACCAGTACGGCGGGCTGCTGGCGTTGAGCGCGCTGGTCTATCGCTACCTGAGTCCAGACATCCATCGTCCCTGGCTGATCATCCTGCTGGCCGCGCTGGTGGCTGCCATCGGCGTCGCACTGACCTGGAAAGCAGCGCGGCAGGCCTGGGGCGCGTCGGTGGGCGCATTCGCGGCCTGGATCATGGCCTTATATCCCGAAAGCATCCTGCTAGGCAGCTCGCAGATGCGCGAGCCGTTCCTGATCACTTTCATCGCCATGCTGTTCCTGGGCGCGGTGACCTGGCAGGCGCGCCGCCGGACGGCCATTGCCTGGATGGCCGGCGGCCTGGCCGGGATGTTATTGTTCTCGCCAGGGGTGGCTATCTTTGCTCTGCTCGTCACGGGAGGCTTTCTCTGGCTGCGGCGTGGTGTGCATATCTCCTGGCGTCTTGCGCTGGCTGTGCCAGGCGTGGGGATAGCCGCTGTTCTCTTGCTCTGGCTGGGACTGGCGCGCGGTTCTTTGGCCGGCGCGTCGCTGTTCGAGACGCTTGCCAACTGGCTGGGCTACTCTGCCCAGTGGGACTTATACCTGACCCAGCGCGCCTCCGACGGCCTCCAGCCGCTCTTCGATGCCCTGCCGAAATTCCTGCACCTGCCGCTGGTGACAGCTTACGGGCTGTTCCAGCCTGTCCTGCCAGCCGCGATAGCCGACCCGGCGCCCTGGCCCTGGTATACCCTGGCTATTTTCCGCGCCCTGGGCTGGTACGCGCTCCTGCCCCTCCTGATTTTCGCGTTGATTGCCTCCTGGAAGGTCGCGCCGAAAAATGAACGCCGCGCCTGGCTCTGGCTCTGGCTGGCGACCTGGGGGTGGATAGTCCTCTCTTCCGCCCGCGCCGGCGGCGATCAGTGGGACAACCCGCGTTACCGGGTCATCCTGATACTGTTCCAGGCTGCGCTGGCCGCCGGAGCATGGACGTACTGGCGCGCGGCGCGCAGTCCCTGGTTTGGGCGCATCCTGGCCGTGGAAGGGGTGTTTCTGGTGCTGTTCGGATACTGGTACGCCGACCGTTACACCGACTGGCCGCTGTGGAGTCTGTCGTTCCTGCAAGTTGTGCTGGGGATCGCGTTCATTGGATTCCTCATCCTGCTGGGTGGGTGGGGGTGGGATCGGCGGGAAAAACGCAAAAAATTAGTGGAATAAAGAAAGGTGTATAATGGTTTTGAGATTGTATGAGTGAGTTGCAATAATGCCACAACAAATCACGCCTATTTCAATAGCCCGGCTTCTGCTCCAACACGAGTTATTTGCCTTCGACAGCCGGACGGTAACGGATTTGCTCGGATTGGATAAAATGCAGACCGCCCATCTCCTTCGACGCATGGAAAGGGACGGCCTGATTGCGCGCATCGAACGGGGAAAATACGTTATGCTTGGGCTTACACCAGAACAGGCGTTCTCCAATCCTTTATTCGTGGGCAGCCACCTGGTATCCCCCTCTTACATCTCCTTTTGGTCTGCCTTGCATTTCCATGGCTTTACTGATCAAGCGCCTCGTACCGTCTTCGTGGCAACCAGCCGACAGAAAAGGGAAGTTCTCTTTCGCGGGATGGCCTTCAAATTCGTGAGGTTGAAACCAGAGGCCTTTTTCGGGTACCGGCGTGAGACTCTTGCCGGCTTGCCGGTGGTCATAGCAGACAGATCTAAGGCCATCCTGGACAGCATCGCTTTGCCGGAATATGCCGGCGGCGTATCGGAGGTAGCCAAAGCGCTGCACAATGCCGTGACGGAGGGGGCAGTAGACATAACCGAAATGATCGAATATGCGCGGAAATTGCACAAGCGGAGTCTTTCCTCTCGTCTTGGCTATTTGCTCGAAGCCCTTGGGCAACCAGCGGAAGGGCTGGAGCCATCCAGCGGACCCGTTCGGCTCGATCCACAGAAACCCTTACAGGGGACGTATCATCCTTATTGGAAGGTGTATGTCAACGTCCCCCGCCAGGATCTATTTCCCCCAGGAGTTGCCTGATGTTGACCCGCTCGCAAATCCAACGCCTGGCCCAGCGGCATGGGATTGGCGTTCAGGTCCAGGAACGCGACTACCTCCAACACTTATTGCTTTTTCTCCTTTTCAATCGTTCGCAAGCGCTCGTGTTCAAAGGCGGTACGGCCTTGCGGATCGTGTATCGGGGTAATCGCTATTCCGAAGACCTGGACTTCAACGGGCCAACTGACATACAAGCGATAAAGAACTTATGGAATGCCACTCTCGCTGGTCTGCGTGATTTTGGCATCATGGCTGAAATGCGTTATGCCTGGCAATCCGACGTAGGATACAGTTTCGATACAAGTTATCAAGGGCCGCTTTTCGATGGACGTGACCGCACGAAAGGAAAAGTCCGCGTGGACATCAGCCTTCGCCAGGAGAACGTCATCACCCAGCGCGCCCTGGTTTCCTCGGAGTACGACGATGTCCGACCGTTTGTCGTCACGACATTGAGCGTGGAACACCTCCTGGCCGAAAAAGTGCGTGCCTTATTGATGCGCGGCAAGCCGCGCGATCTCTATGATGTCTGGCTGCTCACGGCACAAGGCGTCCGGCTCGACGCCAGCCTGGTTTATGAAAAGCTAAGGTTGTATGATATTGAGTTATCGCGAGCGATCGTGGATGAAGCCCTGAAGAAAGCCAGTGCCAACTGGGAACGTGACTTACGCCCGCTACTTCCTCAGTTTATCCGCTGGGAAGAAGTCTCACCAACGCTGGAAGGGCTATGGAATGCCTTACAGTTGTAGCATCAGGAGTGTTCCTGGTGCTGTTTGGGTATTGGTACACCGACCGTTACACCGAGTGGCCGCTGTGGGGCCTGTCGTTTCCGGTCATTGTGATCATAATCATAATGATTGCCGCTGCCATCCTGTTGGGAGGGTGGGTGTGGGACCGTAAGCGCAAAGGGAAAGATCCACGCGAGAAAGCGTAGCATTTCTGTCAAAGCGCTGGGCTGTTCCAACCAGGTGAGACCGTATTTTTTGGATAGAATTATCCCTGTTGCTGTAAACAATGAAGTGATGCCTATGAACATATCCATTGTCATTCCGGTGTACGACGGGGCAGAGACCATACCTCTTCTGGTGCAAAAGCTCAGCCAGGTTCTCCCGGAAGTTGCCGAAGCTTTTGAAGTCATCCTGGTCAACGACGGCAGCCGCGACAAAAGCTGGCAGACGATACAAGCGTTATCCCGCGAGTATCCCTGGGTGACCGGCATCAATCTAATGCGCAATTACGGCCAGCACAACGCCCTGCTGTGCGGTATCCGTGCGGCGCGGTATGAAGTGATCGTGACCATGGATGATGATTTACAGCAACCCCCAGAGGAAATTCCATTGTTGTTGGCAAAGCTGAGTGATGGTTATGACGTGGTTTACGGTACGCCCAAACATGTTCAGCAAAGTTTTTGGCGCGGGCTGGCATCCCAATTGATCCGTTTGGTACTGCGCAATGTTCTGGGTCACGAGATTGCGCGTCAAGTTAATCCATTTCGGGCGTTTTACACTTCGGCGCGCAATGCCTTTGCCAATTATGCCAGTCCCTCGGTTTCGATTGATGTTCTCTTAACTTGGGGCGCAACACGCTATGCTGCTGTCCCTGTTTGTTACGCGCCGCGGCGGTCTAGTTCTTCCACTTATACCTTTGGCAAATTGGTCAGTCATGCCGTGGATATGGTGACCGGGTTCAGCACCTTGCCATTACGCCTGGCTAGTTTGGTCGGTTTTGTATTGACTTTATTTGGCATAAGTGTGCTAATCTATGTTATTGGGCGATATTTCATCGAGGGGGGGAGCGTACCCGGCTTTCCTTTTCTGGCCTCGGTGATCTCTATATTTTCAGGTGCAACGCTTTTCTCCCTGGGTATCATGGGCGAATACTTGTCTCGTATTTACACGCAGTCAATGGGACAACCTCCCTATGTAATCAGAACAGTATCAGTGCATGAGAAAAAAACATAAACACAGGTAGATGATATGAGTAAATTTGAAATAAGGCCTTTGCCCCTTGAAAGGATCAGCAGCATCAGACCTTTGTTGGAGCAAAGCGCTCTTAAACCATTACGCTATTTGATACATGAACCGAATGTGGATTTGGATAAATATTGGTTTGACTTGATCGTTGACCTGCTACAAAATAAAAATGCGCGCGTCTTTGCTGCGTCGAGAGGCGAGGATGTATTAGGGGTGCTCACTTATGCCGACAACCCCTGGGAAACGGCGATATTGGGCAAAAGAGCAGGGGTAATCAATCATTTCATTGTTGCATCCTCGGTACTTTATTCTGAACATGTTGCTCGGGGACTTATCGAAAAGATCATCCAATATGCTGCTGCGCAAGGGATTCGATTTCTCCTATGTAAGCCCTATACTGACGCCACGACCATCATCCACGCTCTGGAATCACAAGGATTCCTTCTGATGGACACTGTGGTAAATTGTCACTACGATTTTCGGCGTTTCCCGTTTAGAGAAATTGCGCGACCTTCAATTCCTGACGATATGGTGATACGCCTTGCCACAAGCAACGACGAGGAAGCACTGATGACTGTCGCCCGTGCGGCATTTCAGACACATTTTGGACGTTATCACGCGGATGAGAATATAGGCCCGGAACTGGCCACACGCTTCTACGAGGAGTGGATCAAATCCTCGCTGAACGGTTATGCCGATTGGGTTTGCGTTGCTGAGACTGCGGGTAGGATAGCAGGCTATTCGATTTGGAAGAAACCCTCTTCTCTGGAGAGGGGGCTAAACGTCCGTGTCGCCCATTACAGTATTGCCGGTATTCACCCTGATTATTCCGGTCGCGGGCTATTTACTGCGTTAACTTATGATGGTATGAGATTATTGGACGGTCTGGCCGATATTGTTGAAGGCCCTACGCATGTCAACAATTATGGTGTGCAGTGTGGTTATACAAAACTCCATTGGCGTGTATGCAGCGACGCCCGAATTTCGTTCCATCGGTGGTTGTAACAAGGGATTCTATGGAGCCAAACTCATCCTTTATCCCGTTTAATTGGCCTTGTACCGTGGGCAATGAGCAAGAATATATTGCGCAAGCATTGAAAAATGGCCACATCTCCGGCGACGGCGCATTCACCAAGAAATGCAGCGCCCTGCTGGAACAGGAACTCAGCGTCCCGAAGGTTTTGCTGACCACCTCCTGCACCCACGCGCTGGAGATGATGGCGATTCTGCTTGACATCCAGCCCGACGACGAAGTCATCCTCCCCTCGTTCACTTTTGTCTCGACGGTCAACGCCTTTGTCCTGCGCGGGGCCAGGCCGGTTTTCGTTGACGTGCGGCCGGATACCCTCAACCTCGACGAATCCCGGCTTGAGGCGAAGATCACGCCCCGCACGAAAGCGGTCGTGACGGTCCACTATGCCGGCGTGGGTTGCGAGATGGATGAGATCAAGGAAATTGCGAACAGGCACGGGATCCAGGTGGTGGAAGATAACGCCCACGGGCTGTTCGGCAGGTACAAAGGCAAGTACCTCGGCACCTTCGGCGTGATGGCTGCCCAGTCCTTCCACGAGACCAAGAACATCTCCTGCGGCGAGGGCGGGGCGCTGCTTATCAATGATCCCCAATACATCGCACGCGCCGAAATCATCCGCGAAAAAGGCACCAATCGCAGCCGTTTCTTCAGAGGCCAGGTGGATAAATATACATGGGTGGACATTGGTTCCAGTTACCTGCCGTCCGATATTCTGGCGGCGTTTCTGTACGCCCAACTTGAAAACCGGGAGAAGATCCAAGCACATCGTCAGAAAGTCTGGAATTTTTATTACGAGAATTTGAAGGCCTGGTGCGCCGCGCATGAAGTGCTATTACCGTATCTGCCAGAGCATTGTGACCAGGCCTATCACATGTTCTACATGCTGCTGCCGACGCTGGAACTGCGCCAGGGACTGATCGCTCACCTGCGCCAGCGCGGCATCTTGAGCGTCTTTCACTACCTTCCCCTGCATCTCTCCGCTATGGGGCTGCATTACGGCGGTAAACCCGGCGATTGTCCGGTGACCGAACGCGTCAGCGATCAATTGATCCGCCTGCCCTTCCACAACGCGCTGACGGAGAGTGACCAGCGGCGCGTCATCGAAGCCATTCTGGAGTTTGAGTTCTAATTTCACTTAGTTGTGCGGCAGTTGTACTGCCGCACATGGCCGCAGTGCAACTGCGGCATGAACAGGAATACGATGAAAAACATGCTCATCACCGGCGGGGCGGGTTTCATCGGCTCGAACTTCGTTCGTTACCTGCTCAGAATTGAGCCGGAAGTGCAGATCGTCAACCTGGATGCCCTGACCTATGCCGGCAGCCTGGAAAACCTTCGCGACCTGCCCGACCCGGCGCGGCACACCTTCATCCACGGCGATATCTGCGAACCCGGGCTGGTGACACGCTTGATGTCTGAGCATGGAATTGACACCCTCGTCCACTGTGCGGCCGAATCGCACGTTGACCGTTCCATCCACGGCCCGGCGCCCTTCATCCAGACCAACATAGTCGGGACGTTCACTCTGCTCGAAGCAGCCCGCCAGGTCTGGGGCGAGACCGGCGGGTTTGAAGGACGGCGTTTCCACCACGTCTCCACCGACGAAGTATTTGGCTCGCTGGCCGCGGAGTCCCCGGCTTTCGGCGAAACGACACCCTACGACCCGCGTTCGCCTTACTCGGCCTCCAAAGCGGGCAGCGACCATCTCGTGCGCGCCTACTTTCACACCTACGGCCTGCCGGTCACGCTGACGAACTGCTCCAACAACTACGGCCCCTACCAGTTCCCCGAAAAACTCATCCCGCTGATGATTCTCAACGCCCTGCGCGGCAGGCCCCTGCCGGTCTACGGCGACGGGCGACAGGTGCGTGACTGGCTCTACGTGGAAGACCACTGCGAGGCCATCCAACTCGTGCTGGCAAAGGGCAAACCCGGCGAAACCTACAATATCGGCGGTGGCAACCAGCCCTGCAATATTGATATCGTCCGGCAAATCTGCACCCTGCTGGACGAACTCCATCCCGAGGGCGCGCCGCACGAGCGGCTCATCACCCACGTCCCCGACCGGCCCGGCCACGACCGGCGCTACGCGATGGACATTGCTAAAATCCGCGCCGAACTTGGCTGGGCGCCGCGTCACAACCTGACCTCGGGCCTGCGTGCCACCGTCGAGTGGTATCTCGGCCACCCGGAGTGGGTGGCGGTCATCGCACAGCAGTCCGGGTACAACGACTGGCTGGAGAAAAACTACGCACAACGAGGAGGTAAAGCATGAAAGGCATTATCCTGGCAGGCGGCAAGGGGACGCGCCTCTATCCGCTCACGCTCGGTGTCAGTAAGCAAATGCTGCCCGTCTACAACAAACCGATGATCTATTACCCGCTTTCGATGCTCATGCTGGCCGGGATACGCGACATCCTGATCATCAGCTCCTCGGAGGACATGCCACAGTTCCGCCGTCTGCTCGGGGACGGGAGCAGGTGGGGGGTCCGGTTTGATTACGCCGAGCAAGCCGAGCCGCGCGGCCTGGCGGATGCCTTCCTCATCGGCAAGGAATTCATCGGCGGGGATACCGTCTGCCTCATTCTGGGTGATAACATCTTCTTCGGCACCGGTTTGTGGGACCAGCTGCGCAAGGCGGCCGCGCTCCAAGAGGGCGCGTTTATCTTCGCCTACCCGGTGCGTGACCCGCAGCAGTACGGCGTGGTGGAATTTGACGGCCAGTTCAACGCCCTCAGCCTTGAGGAAAAACCCAAACAGCCGCGCTCCAATTACGCCGTTCCCGGTTTGTATTTTTACGACAACCGGGTCGTTGAGTTGGCCGAAAACCTGCAGCCCTCGGCGCGTGGCGAACTGGAAATCACCGACATCAACCGCATCTACCTCGAACGCGGCGAGCTGCGCGTCCAACCCTTGGGACGCGGCATCGCCTGGCTGGATGCCGGCACGCACGAGACCCTCCTGCAGGCGGCCAACTTCGTCCAGGCGGTGGAGGAACGCCAGGGACTGATGATCGGCTGCCCGGAGGAGGTGGCTTACCGCATGGGATTTATCACCCGGGAACAATTACTCAAACTGGCGGATGGATTGTCCTATAATGGTTACGGTGCTTATTTATTGTCGATAGCTCAGGAAGGGTAGAAAAGCCGGAGACGAGGGTGGATGTAGAAAAATTGTACAACCCATTCTTGGACTAAAAGCCTGTCCGAATAACCAAAGTGCAGATTTCAGTCAGCCAGGTCTTTGCGGACAAGCGGGCAATTACACATGTTCTTGCGTAAGCCGTTCCATCACCCACATGCGAATCAGTGTCTGATACCCAACGCCTCTTCGTTGAGCAACGGCTCTTAATTCCCTGAGTGTATTCGGGTCAAATCGAATAGCTATCTGGATTTTTCGGGGGCGGGCATCGGTGAAAGTCACATCCACTGGCTGAGTATCCTGCAAAAACTTTGTCGCGTCATGCGTTGCCCAGAATTCAGCTTCTTCCTGTTCATTAGCGAATTTTGGAATCTTAGCCATATTACACCTCACTTGTGCTGGTAATAGCGGCGTTCTGCTTCGGTCATATCTCGCGCGGTGATGACTTTGACAGAATGCTCTACCCAGGCGAAAACGATGAAAAGATATCGACCGCTATTGGAGCGACCGAACAATTGGTATTTCTCTGATGAACTCCGGCGCACCTTATAAGGCGGGGTGAAGAAAGCTTCCTCGACTTCTTCGGGAGTCACGCCATGCTTCTCCTCGATTTTCTCTACAACCCAATCCAGCCACAGAAAGCTTTCGATACGTCGGTTCATCAAGGCTCCGCAATATTATTTACATATACATTGTATATTAGCGCGAGGCGGTTGTCAAGTATCAGATGCACTTGACGTATTCTCAATCCCGCTTATAATTCAACAACTGAATTTTGGATTACCGAGTAGGTGCTGCGCACAGGAGCATTTATGTCCACTGCATTGATCACCGGCATCACCGGCCAGGATGGTTCCTATCTGGCCGAATTCCTGCTCGAAAAAGGCTACGATGTCATCGGCATGGTGCGCCGTTCCAGCACCGTGACTTCCGAACGCATCCAGCACATCCAAAACGACATCACCATCGTTCAGGGCGACCTGCACGACCAGAGTTCGCTCGTTGCTCTCATCGAACAGTACGAACCAGACGAAGTCTACAACCTGGCGGCGCAGTCATTCGTGGTGACATCATGGGGCCAGGCCGTTCTGACGGGCGAAGTAACCGCCCTGGGCGTCACCCGCCTGCTGGAAGCCATCCGGCTGGTGAACCCGAAGGTCAGATTCTATCAGGCCTCCAGCAGTGAAATGTTCGGCAAAGCGGTCGAAGTTCCCCAGCGTGAAACAACGCCATTCTACCCGCGCAGCCCTTACGGAGTCGCCAAGGTTTATGGGCACTGGATAACCGTCAATTACCGCGAGTCATACGATCTGTTCACCGTCTCTGGGATTCTGTTTAACCACGAGTCACCGCGCCGTGGGCTGGAATTCGTCACCCGTAAAATTTCCGATGGAGTCGCCCGCATCAAGCTCGGACTGGCGAACGAACTCCGCCTGGGCAATCTCGAAGCCCGCCGCGACTGGGGCTTCGCCGGCGAATACATCCAGGCGATGTGGAAAATGCTCCAGCAGAAGACGCCCGAGGACTTCGTCATCGGGACGGGCGAGACTCATTCGGTGCGCGAATTCTGCGAGCATGCCTTCCGCCACGTCGGATTGAATTATCAGGATTATGTCGTCCAGGATCCACACCTGTACCGCCCCTCCGAAGTTGACCTGCTGGTATCCGACCCTGCCAAAGCCCGGGAAAAACTCGCTTGGGCGCCCAGGGTAAACTTCCAGGGATTGGTCGAGATAATGGTCGAGGCGGATCTCGAACGGCTGCGAGGTGGATAAATGTTCGTCATGCGCGATATTATGGTTGCGCTTTTGGCAACCATTATGACCATACTCAAGAGGGCAAAATGGCTGGCTTATCTCGTCGCCCTGGCAGGCGGCGTATTCTTTGTTGTGCAATTATGGATGTACGCGCATACCCAGACTTCCCTTGTGGATGAGGGAATGTACCTCTTCTTGGGGTATCGTTTCGTCAATGGGGGAAATATCTCATACGGTGACCTTGGCGCATGGAATTATTACGCACCCCTCTCATATCTGATTCCTGGAACCATTCAATCCTGGTTTGGTCCTGGCTTACTGACCGGGCGATATTTTTCGATTCTGCTCAGTGTGCTAATGGCATTTGCCCTTTGGGCAACGGCTAAACGTCTGGGGGGAAAATGGTGGGCAGCGGCTGTTATCTGGGCATTGGCGCTTACTCCAATGCAAAACAAAATATACAGTCTGGCGCTTTCTCAGGCGCTGGTGGCCTGTATGCTGACATGGTCACTGGCGCTCGTCCTGGGGGAGAAACGCCCCCTCTTGAAAATTGTGACCGCTTCTCTCCTCGCCGGGTTGCTGATCATGACGCGACACAATTTGATTCCCCTGCTGCCTCTCCTGGTTGGATACGTTTTCTGGCAGCATGGACGGAAAGCCGGCTGGTGGTCCGCATTTGCATGTTTGCTGCCGGCGCTGATCGGCCATATCATCTATTGGCCGACTATCCTGCGTTTATGGTCCTTCTATTGGTTGCCAGCTCAGTGGATAACTTCTCTAAGCCAATATGGTCCACCGGTGGGTACCACCACCCAGGCTTTGAACGGTGGCTTGACTATCGCGGCGCAACTGCTCGCCTTTTTCACAGGGTTTCGGGTGCATTACATTGTCCTTGTGGGAGCATTGGCAGTCCTGTTACTCTGGCCGCGGCGCAGGCAATGGGAAAACCAGGCCAACCTGCGGGCAAGCATTTTCCTGGCGGCGCTCTTCTTCTCTTTGTTAGTCTTGCATGGCTGGGCGACTCTCGGATATAACCAGTGTACCTTTTGCTTTGCGCCTTACACCGCCTTCTTCAGCAATATCGCCCTGCTTCTGGTCGTGGTCTCGCTATCTTCCTGGGATAGGAAGCCATCCTTCCCCCGTCAGATCATCATTGTTCTGATACTGCTGCTTCTTTCCTTGGGTTTGGGATTTGCCACCTTCGAAGATTTTGGCGACTGGCTGCTTAGACTCAACGTCCCGCGCATAAGCGGCGGAGTCCATTTTGGTGAATGGGTTTCCATTTGGGATTACGTGGGGAACAGATTGCATCTGGAATATACAACCGCGCGAGTATTATTTCCCCCCATTCTTGGTCTGCTGGGCGGTATCCTTCTCCTCGGCTTGATATTCACCCTTCAGCGCTCGCTGAAACGAAGAGGAATTCATACCGGGTATGCCTTTGGCGCTCTGGCTCTGGTTGTGTTCCTGGCGGTGGGTTATATCATTTCCCCGCTCATGAATGGGGCTTTCCGCGAAGGTGGGGATTGCTCGATTGACGTGCTTGAGAACTATGAGAACATCGGACGGGAGCTGAAAGATTTGATTCCGCCAGGCAGCCAGATTTATTGGACCGTTGCATCCGCTGTCCCTTTGCTCTACCTGCCGGAGGTCAACATTCACCCAGCCCAGGTCTACGGGTTGTACACCTACCGGCAGGGCGGTGAGGCAGCGCAGGTGGAGATGTCCGGGTACTGGAACGAGGCATTGGCGCTGCAATGGTTGGCAGAGGCCGATGTCCTGGTCATCGAACAGGCGGAATGGTTTGCTTATCCGGCGCTGAACGATAGAATCAATGTCGAGGCATACGATTTGACGGTGCTTCCGCCTGTTAATCCCTGCAACAGTTCGACCTGTTTACTCGTCTACCACCGAAAACCGTAACGCGGAATTCATTCCGCAACCAAAGGACGATATCGCGAAGCATATCGCGCTACCGAGTAGGTGCTGCGCACAAAATCTTCGTGGTCACTGAGCCTGCCGAAGTGCGCTTGGGATGGTTTTTCAAGAGTGATACTCGATAATACTATAATCCTTATCAACTCTATCCTTCCGATTTTGAAATACCTGGGTTATAATTCAGTTCTTGAATTTTGAATTATGCAAATCTCCACCGAATCTACCCGCGAGCTGGCCCTGCTCGAACACATCGAGCGCGATCCCGACATAACCCAGGCCTCCCTGGCCACCCAATTGGACGTGGCCGTTGGGACGATCAACTGGCATCTCAAGCGCCTGATTGACAAGGGTTACGTCAAAATCAAGCGCGCCGAGCGCAAGAAGCTGCGCTACATCATCACACCCGAAGGCATCGCCTTGCGCGCCCGACTGACAGTGGATTACATCGAGCAGCAATTCCTGCTCTACCGCAAAACGCGCCAGCGCGTCAAGGAATACATAGAGGAGATACACCGCGCTGGGTATGAACAGGCGCGATTGGTGGGCGAAGGCGATGTGGCCGACGTCTGCCGGCTGACCTGCCTCGAGCAGGGCATCGCCGTGGTTCCAGATGGGGACGCGCCGGTACTGGAAGTTATTGGCCTCAAGGTCTTTTTACGCCTGGGAGGTTCGCATGACTGACGAACGTCACATCCTGGTAACCGGCGGCGCAGGCTACATTGGTTCTTTCTTGACGGCCGAGTTATTGCGTTGCGGTTATCAGGTGACCGTGCTGGATAGCCTGCTTTACAGCGGCGAATCGCTGCTCGGTTTTTTCCATCGTTGCCACGTTTCTTTTGCGTAGCACCCTTCGATAAGGTCTCGACAAGCTCGACCTGACAACTCAGGGCAACGCCT
>JASEHI010000089.1 GCA_030018695.1 Anaerolineales bacterium | reverse complement strand
CAGCAAAACCTTCGGGACGTTCTTACTTCAACTCATTTGAAACACACCCAAATCATTTCCAATATTGTCACCATAATATTGGATTCGCGTAAGCGACGCAAAAAGTTTGAGTGGTTGTGTAGACATTTTTTCTCCTTCAGAAGTGGAACGGTTTGAAGATTAGTTCTGCACCTGACTATTAATTATCTCGACTCTCTATCCTACCTTGAGCGACTCTTTATCTTATATTTTATTATCCACAACAACTCCCAAAAGTCAAGAGCAACCATGCCAGAGAAAAAACTCACCGCCCGCATCCGCAAGGCCGCTCCAGAAAGGCGACGCGAACAGAGCTACAAGCGGAGGGACGCCGAGCAGTATCCCCACCTGTCCGCCCGTCAGCCCCAAGGATTGGTAATACAAAGCGATGAATGGCACAATAGCCGAGAGAGCGGCAAAGTATAGAAAACAGGTCGTTGCCTGCCCTGGCAGGCCAGGCCAGGGAAAACCAGACACGCTCTGACGACCTCAATACCGGCTTTCTAGCGGGTGCGGGTGACCTTGTCCAGGCCGCGCGGTTGGTCTGTATCGTAGCCCTTGGCCAGGGTCAGGTGACAGGCAAACAACTGGGCCGGGACAATGCTGACCAAGGGCGTCAACCACTCCGGGACCCCGGCCGGCAGCCGGAGCGGGGACTGGGCCAAGTCCAGGGCCCGGTCATCGTCCGAGATGACCACCAGTTCGGCATCATGCTTGTGACGCAGGTTTGTCAACATGCCGAGCATCGTTTCAAAGACCAGGCCGCTGGGAGCGACAGCCAGGACCGGGAACCCGCCTTCGATCATTGCGATCGGGCCGTGCTGGAAATCAGCGGATGAATAGGGTTCAGCGACAACATAGGTCAGTTCTTTGAGCTTGAGCGCCCACTCGAAGGCTGTGGCGTAGTTGAATCCGCGCCCCAGGACGACGCACAGGTGCATATACCGATAACGTTGGGCCATGCGGGCGATGAGATCGTCCTGCAATAGCATTTGCTCCACCCAGGCGGGTACATTTTCAAATTCGCGCCAACGCGACTCATCCCCAGCCAAAGCAGCGGAGATCATCGCAATTGCCATCAACTGGGCCGTATATGTCTTGGTGGCCGCAACCGCTTTTTCAAGCCCACTTTGAATGTCGAAGACCAGGTCGGCATGTTCAGCCAGCGGGGACTGGGGCGCATTGGTGATGGCCAGCGTCAGGCAGCCCTGATTACGCCCTTCGTCCATCACGCTGACAATATCCGGCGATTTTCCGGACTGCGACACGCCGACAACCAATGCGCCTTTCAAAGCCGGCGGCGATTGGTAATAGGTGAACAGCGACGGCGTTGCCAGCGCCATTGGAAGCCGATTGTGCGCGCCCCACAGGTAATTGGCATACCGTCCGGCATTGTCCGAGGTGCCGCGCGCCGCCAGGAAGACATATTTAATGTCCCGCGCACGGATGACTTCCGCGATTCGCCGGGCTGTTCCTTCCTGGTTGTGGATCAATGCGCGCAGGCAGGCAGGTTGTTCGAAGATTTCATCGTGGAGAGTCATGGGGATCAGGCCTCGAAGCCGTTATCAGTAATGACCTGCCGGTACCACAAGGCCGAGTCTTTCGGGATGCGTTTCTGGCTGGTAAAATCCACCCAAACGATCCCAAATCGCTGCGAGTAACCGAAAGCCCACTCGAAGTTATCCATCAGCGACCAGGCGAAGTAACCCGCCAGCGGCACACCGGCCTGCATGGCGCGGTGACAGGCTGCAAAGTGACCGCGCAGGTAGTTCAGCCGGTGGGTATCGCGGATGTGCCCATCCGCATCCGCGCCGGCGGAGTAACTGGCCCCGTTTTCGGTGACGTAGAGTTTCAAAGGCTGATAGTCGAAATAGAGTCGCCCCAGCACGCCCAGCAGGCCCTCGGGGTAGGTCTCCCAGCCCATTTCGCTCCAGTGTTTGGGATCTTTCGGGGCGGGGAAAACCGCCTGCGGATCGTTCTGCGCAGCACCTACTCGGTCGGCAGTCTCGGAGCGCACCACCGCCCGGGTATAGTAATTCACGCCAAGAAAATCGGTTGGAACGGTTATCGCCTGCATATCGCCTGGCTGGATAAAATCCAGGCCGTTTGGCAGAGTGCCGGAGGCAGTCCAGTCGGCGGTCATGTCGGCCGGGTAGCCGCGCCGGTAGAGTGGATCGGTAAACCAGCGCGCCCACATGCCATCCACCTGGCGGGCCAGGTCCAGGTCGGCAGCGCTGTTGGAGGCAGCCATCGTCCAGCCAACGTTGAGGGTGATGCCCACCTCGGCTCCCGGGCTGTTGCGGCGCAGGACAGGCACAGCCCAGCCATGCGAGAGCAGCAGGTGATGGCTGGCGCGGATTGCCGCATTAAGGTCTTGCAAACCAGGGGCGTGTTCGCCAGTGTGATATCCCAGCCAGGCCACGACGGCCGGTTCGTTGTGGGTGATCCAGTTTTTCACGCGGTCGCCCAGGCGGCGGCTGACGACATCCGCATATTCGACAAACGTCTCGGCTGTGGCGCGCGCCGGCCAGCCGCCTGCATCCTGGAGCGCCTGCGGCAGGTCCCAGTGATAGAGGGTGACGAAGGGGGTGATACCGGCTGCGAGCAAGCCATCCACCAGGCGGCTGTAGAAATCCAACCCGGCGGCGTTGGGCGCGCCGCGGCCTTCGGGCAGGATGCGCGGCCAGGCAATGGAGAAGCGATAAGCCTTCAAGCCCAGCTCTTTCATCATCTTTATATCTTCAGGCCAGAGATGATAATGGTCGCAGGCCAGGTCGCCGGTCTCGCCATCCTTGACCTTGCCGGGGGTGTGGCAGAAGTGGTCCCAGATGGATTCGCCTTTGCCGTCTGCGTTCCATGCGCCTTCGATTTGATACGATGAGGTGGCCGCGCCCCAGACGAAATCTTTGGGAAATTGGATTTTGTCGGTCATGGTAATGCTCTTTTTGCTCCTGCCAGGATTGAAAGTTGGCGGATAAGTCTCCTACGGGGATGCTTCGCGAAAATCCGCCCTACAAGTCTCGAAAGGTGATCAATTCAATGCCTTTGCGTTGTATGGCATCCCTGACCTCGGGGGCGGTGAGGATGGTCAGTTCGCTTTCGCGCTGGCGGGCGTAGATCGAACCGCTCTGCACATCCAGCAGGTCTGCGTCGGCATAGCCGGGGTGCGACATGAGCTCGCTGACGCCATCCGCCAGGTTTTCGATGATCTTCAACAAATTCGCTTGGGTGGCATCTTCGTCATAGAATGAGGCGATGAACGTCTGCGGCGTGCGCGGTATGAACTCGGCCAGCAGGCGCGGCGTAAACTCGCGCGTGGAATCGGCCACTTCGGGCGGCAGGCCGTCCGCCCGCGGCAGGCGGATGGCGCAGTCATATTCCCGCGCCAGTTCGAGCATCTTGCCGAACATGTCGGCGCGGAAATATGACGAATGGTGGTGCGAATCGAGGTGGGTTGGTTTCCGGCCGGTGATGTGGATAAACTTCTCGATCTGGGCGCGCCATTCCGCCTCGATCTCGGCCAGGTCCAGTGTATCGAGGCGAGTCACCAGCTCGTCCGGCTTGAGGAAGGCGCCGCTCTCGTCAACCAGCGAGCGCGCCTGTTCAGGCGGCAGGAGCGGCTTGCCCGAAGTAAGCACCAGATGGACGCCCAATCCGAGGCGCGGGGTCTCTTGCAGGGCAGCGCGCAGTTCGCTCATCAAGGCCAAAAAATTGCGGGAGGATTGGCCCGGGTCGGGATATTCCCAATCCATATCCACGCCATCCAGGTTGTACTCAGCCAACAGGTCCACCAGTCCCTGAACGCACCTGGCGCGCGCCTGCGGATCGGCCGCCAGCGTCTCGAACTCCTTGTCCCAGCCCCAGCCGCCGACCGAGATGAGCACTTTCACCCCATTGTCATGAGCCTGCGCGACGATCTTTTTCAACTTCCAGGAATTTGCCAGACGCGCAAATGTCCCATCCGCGTTGGGGATGAGAAAGGCGTAATTGATGTGGGTCAGTTTGTCGAAGGGGATGATCTCCACCACGCTGGCTTCGGTGACATAAGCGATCACATGGAAAGCAGGTTTGCCGAGTAGGCGCTGCCCTGAGTTCGTCGAAGGGTGCTGCGCAGAAGAGATTGGCGTTCCTGTCCTCGCACCGCAGGCAACAACCAAACCACTCAATACAGTCATCAGCAACATAAGTCTACGCATTGTTTTCGGTGAGTTTTTGGCGAAAAGCAGCGATTGACTCAACCAGGGTTTTGCGAATTGCGGGATTGGGCTTCAGGCCGGCATCTGCCATACCGATCAACACCGCTCCGATCACCGGCGGGACAGTCAGGCGCACCAGCCGCGCTCCAGGCGCGACTTTATGGATGATTGCGCGCATCGGATCGGTCAGCATCGAACCGTTCTCGAACATGCTGCCCGAGAGGACGACATCAAATTGCAGCTTTTCGAATTCCAACTGGCGGATGACGGCGTTGGCCATCTCGCCGAGTTCACAGCCTGCCCAGCGGATCAGTTGGCGCGCCACGCTATCGCCAGCTTCTGCCACTTGAAAGATAAGAGGAGCGACAGATGGATCAATGGAATAATGGCCCTGGGTGTAACCTTCGATTAAATCTTCAAGATCGCGAGCGCCGCTGTGCTCGAGAAACAGCTCGGTCAGCGCCGTCTCCGCGCCGCGTTTTATCCACGCATAGTTGACCAGTTGCATGGCACGAAGAACCATTTCAAACGCCCCGGACGCCTCGCCCATCAGAATGCCGTGACCGGTCACCCGCCCCTCGCGCTTGTGCTCGCGGTCCCAGCCGCGGCAATTGCAGCCTGTCCCCGAAACGACAACCACGCCCCAGCCATCCTCGGCGCCGGCAACCAGGCCGGGAATAGTGTCGTTGACAATCGTAAACGGCGCTTTCAGGCTGAGCATGGCGACGGTCTCGATCATTTTTTCCCGCTCGGAGGCCCAGTCGTAACCGGCGATCCCGAAACCCGCTCCGCAGATGGCTTCGGCCGGCAGTTTGGCATCCTGCAATGCCTGGGCAAGTGCTGATTGCATGGAATGGAGCATTCCCTCGAATCCCACCGTTTCATGGTTGCCGGGGCCGGCCT
Source organism: Anaerolineales bacterium (assembly GCA_030018695.1). Lineage (GTDB taxonomy): Bacteria > Chloroflexota > Anaerolineae > Anaerolineales > Villigracilaceae > CG2-30-58-95. The sequence continues at coordinate 4,461 of JASEHI010000089.1, read as the reverse complement.
CGCCAAAAGCGGCGATTTGTCCACTCTCGTCGGCAATCAGCAAATGTGTTTTCGTGCCTCCAAGATCAGCCCCTAAATAATAGCGCATGAACTTCTCCTTGAAGTCTATAAGACATTATCGGTAATAACTGTTTCTGCATCGAATTACACGAATTGGACGAATATTCTTCGGGAAATTCGTGAAAATTCGATGCAAAAGAGAATCTGGCTTTATTACCGATAAGGTTTATTTCTTCCAAAATTGCGGCAAGTGGACCTTATGCGTCTCAAGCATATCCTCCAACACGGCCTGGATGTTAGCGGCCGGCGGCCCCAGCGGGTGGGCGAGCAGGGCCTGATAGGCAGCTTGGTGATCGCCATGCACGGCGGCTTCGACTGTCAGCAGTTCGAAAGCCTTGACCTGCGCCAGCAGGCCGAAACAGACCGGCGGGAGCGGCTCGGCGGGAAGCGGGTGAATGCCCTGGCGATCCACTTTGGCAGGCATTTCCAGCACCCAGTCAGCCGGCCATTCTTTCACCGCGCCGTTATTTGGAATGTTGACGATGTGCGTCTCGCCCAGGTCGTTGTAATGGGCGTTGAGCAGTTGGGTCGCCACAGTCGAGTAATACGCTCCGCCGCGTTTCATCAGGTCGGCGGGCGGTTCTTTCAGGCCGGGATCGGCGTACTCGCGCAGCAAGTCCTTTTCGACTTCGATGACCTCCTCGGCGCGCGAGGGCGGCCACTTCTCCTGCTCGGCCAGTTTTTTGGCGGTAGAGTAATAATATTGCAGGTAATAGTTCGGGATCATGCGCATGATTTCCACCATGCGCGGCTCCCATTCAGGGTGCTCTTCGGCTTTGAGCGCGGCGATGTAACCTTCGATGATCTGCGGCCAGATGTCCTCGCCATCCAGGGTCAAGCCGCGGTGCCAGGAAAGGTGGTTCAACCCCAAGGTCTTGAGTTCGGCGCGTCCGGGGTCAATCTTTTCGCCGCTTGCCTGCTCGAGCCGGCTCAGGAGCATCATTTTCGTCGTGATCGAGACGTTGCAGACGCCAACGGCTGGCACATCCGGCGCGTATTTGACCAGCGCCTGGGTGACCAGCCCGGCCGGATTGGTGAAATTAGCCAGCAGCGCGCCGGGCTGCGCCAGTTGGCGCATATCTTCGGCGATCTGCAGGATGACCGGAATGGTGCGCAGGGCTTTGGCCATGCCGCCCACGCCGGTCGTCTCCTGGCCGATCAGGCCGTGACGCAAACCCAGATACTCATCCTTTCGGCGGGCTTCCATCTGGCCAACGCGCAATTGGGTGGTGACGTAGGATGCGTCCCTGACGGCTGCGCGCTGGTCGGTGGACAGCACCACTTTGAAGGGTGAGCCTTTGTCTTCCACGATGCGCTGGGCAAAGCCGCCGACAATATCCAGTCTCCCGGCATCAATATCCATCAGCCAGAGTTCGCTGAGCGGGAATTGTTCCAGGCGGGCAAGAAAACCGCTGACCAGTTCCGGCGTGTAAGTCGAGCCGCCGCCAATCACTGCTACTTTCATTTTGCCATCCTTATTTACTTTCTAGCCATTTGACAGTTTCAAAAATGGGACGCGGACGAGCGCGGAAAACGCGGAAAATGACTTTTTTACCCTGTGTAGATTAAACTCGTTAGTGCAACAAAAGCATGATACTATAAAAATCCGCGATAGTAAAAGACCTGACAGATGGCTGTCAGGTCTCGTATAGCTTACAGAGATTAGACTCGCTTACGGCTTCACATACACCGTATACTCAAATGTCTGGTACCCCACCGGGAAATCATTCACCCCATCGTTGAGCGCCTCGACGAAGTTGGCCGTCGTCACAGCGTGGTTCTCCCCACCCTTCCAGTCTTTCAATCCGAGGAGGTAGGCGGTGCATCGCTGCCCGTCGGAAGAATCATAATCCAGTTTCAGGAACTGTTTCTTCGGGATATCCTGACCGTTCAGCGTGAAGGCGACCGCCATCTTGCCCAGGTTATCATCCAGCCTCGCCTGGTCCGCAGCGCACCAGCCCCAGGCCCAGATGAGCGTCTCGGAGCTGGACAGTACAATGGTGAAGGGGAAAGTGCGATCTACTTCGAGGTAATCCGCAGTCTCATATTCTTCGCGGGCTTTTTCCTCGAACATCTTGGCGCTGTTGAGCGCAGACTGGGTCTGACCCTGACTCAGGAGCGTGGGCAGCGCGGATGGGACGATGCCCGCCCCCAGCGGCTGCAGCACGGCGCGCTCGCCGGCCTTCAGCACCTCGTCTTCGGCAGAGAGAACAGTGGCCTCATCAATCGGCACGCGCAGGGTGGGGACTACACCCACGCCTTCGAGGAAGATACTCCCATCCGGCAGGCTGAAGCGTCCGGTCGGGATTTGCAGCGACATGCCCTCTGGCAGGCTAAATTGGCCGCGCGCCACTTCAGCCTCCACGCCGCCGGTCGGGTACTGGCCGACCACGATCATGTCCGGTACCTGGCTGAAGCCGTAGGATTCGATCTCGCACGCGCTGTAGCAGGCTTGCCCGACCAGCAGCACCATCTTGTCGAAGCGATACTGGTTCTCATTGGGCAAAACCTTGTCGCGCAGGCCCTCCGGCTCGAACTTGCCGGTCTTCTCGCTGTAATACTCCAGTTGGCCCATCGGGATTTCCCCGTCGTACAGGAAACCGGCCAGCCCCAGCGGCGCACCGCCGGAGTTGTAGCGCATGTCAATGATGATGCCGGGCACTTCAGCAGCCTCGAAGGTCTTGAGGGCGCGCTCGAAGAGTTTGATGATCAAGCCCAGATCATCATAGTTGGAACTGATCCGAATATAGCCCACCCCCGAATCAAGGTATTCGTAAGTCACCGGCAGGAGATCCTCCGGCGCATTGGCGTAGACCGAGGTGGCGTTGAAGGAATCACGTTCGGCAATCGCTTTGAGAGTTGTCGTCTGTGGCTCGCCAGCCGGATTGACGAAAGTAACGGCGGCCTCGGTACCTGGCTTGACGCGCAGCAGGTAGCGCGCCTGCTGGTAGCGTAAAGACCAATCGGTGGAATGCGGCATGGACCAGGGTTTGACAACCTCGAGCGCTTGACCGACCGGCTCACCGTTGAATTCGGTCACCTCAGCGCCGACCGTCATGCCAGCCCGGGCGGCCGGGCCGTTGTCCAGCACAAAGACAACGATAAAACGACCATCATCCAGTTCGCGCATGGCAAAGCCATACCCGCCTTTGGTTGCTTCGATGAACATGTTATAGCCCATCTCGCCGCCATCCAGCCCGACGTGACCGTCCTTGAAAGCCCAGGTGTAATCGCGCAGCGCCAGGAAATAGGCCGTGGCGTTTTTATCCTGCTCCGCCTGCTGGATGCGGGGTTTCAGTTCGGCGTAGAGCGCGTCCCAATCGGGCTGCTTGCCGGCGATGCCGTTGAAGGCGTATTCCTTGCGGACGATTGCGAACATCTTGTCGAAGGCTTCGCTGTACGAAAGGGCGGAGAAGTCCTTGAGGGCAACGTCCTGCGGTTCGTAGAGAGTCAGTTGCGGCTCGGGTTCACGCGAGACGGTGAACGGGTCACTGTCCAGGTCAACGATCGAGTACCCCGCCGGGATCGCCCCGACCGGGTCGTCGGCGGTGAAGAGCATCCCGTCTGCGCCGAAGCCGGTCGGGAACTGCTGCTTGTCATCCGGCGCCCAGACGACCAGTTTGCCGCCGATGACCTCGTCCTCGTTTTCGGTATCGGTGATGACTGAGGCCAGGTAAGTCGGCCAGCCGCGTGAGCGGTCGTCGCCCTCCGAGTACGGGCCGCCGGTCAAATTCGGCCAATACGACACGGCGAAGAACTGCACGCCGGCGTCGGTCTGGCCGTCGTTATCCACGTCGGCTTGCATGCCGCTCGGTTTGGCCGGCAGTTGCAGGGTGTATTCGCCGTGCATCGCCTCCGCATCCAGGTTGAGGAAACCCAGCGTCTGCGAAGCGATGGGAATCTCCCACTCCCGGTCGCGGGTGACGAAGCCGTACATATCCACCAACGCCACGGCGTGTTCGACGTAATAGTCGGTGATGATACTGTTGGTGTAATCAAAGGAGCCGCTAATCTTCACCGGCTGCTCGACCGCTGGCGCGGCAGTGGCGACCGGCTCGGTGGTCGGCGCGGCAAAAGGCAATTTGAAATTACAGGCTGCCAGTGCCAGGCTGAGGGCTGCGACAAAACCAAACAATTGCGAAAGTCTTTTCATGCTTTCTCCTCTTCTTTCATTATGAAATGGGTGCGTTTCAAATGAATTATATCAGAACGTCCCGCAGGCGTTGCCCTGAGCTGGTAGGTTGAGCTTGTCGAAACCCTGTCGAAGGGTTGGATTAAGCCAATGCCTGCCCTGAGCTTGTCGAAGGGCGTTGCCCTGAGCTGGTAGGTTGAGCTTGTCGAAACCCTGTCGAAGGGTGACCGTCTTTCAAAACCTGCGGGACGGTTGCTTCAACTGAAATG
>JASEHI010000088.1 GCA_030018695.1 Anaerolineales bacterium | reverse complement strand
CAGTATGTTCATGCTCTCGTCGGCCATAGTTTACCCAAAGCCTATCAGCTGTTTCGCGAACCCAACGCCGACGGTGAACGGCGCAAGACGGTGAGCACCGCCGAAACACCCCTCAGCCAGCAGGCCGTACAACTCGTCGCCTGGATCAAGTTCCTGATCTTCAACCTGATCAAGGATTTTGGCGCGGCGCTGGGCAAGGAGTATGCCCACCTGCAAGTCGCCACCCTGGTGCGCCGCTACCTGCTGCGCCCAGGACGGCTCTACCTGGAAGCAGAACGCCTGATTATCCAACTGGATCCTTTCCGAGGCGCGGAAGCCTTGCAACCGTTTATCCAGAAACTGAACCAGCGTCATTTGGCGATCCACTGGCTCTGTGGGTTGATCTTGCAAGTCGAGATCACTGCGCAACCCCAGGGGCTGGCTGCCGTGCCGCAAGTATTGGGCCAAAAAATACTTGCCAATTCCAATGCCGCCAGCCCCCCGTAGGGAAATCGGTGTGTCAGGTCTTGGGAGGCGCGAAACAAAAAAGCCCCGATGTTCATCGTCGAGGCTTTCGTTTTCGATTACGCGTAAACCAACTTGCCCTTTGGCACAGGGATTTCCCTGCCCAGTTCGCGGGCGATTTCAAGCCATTCCAACGCGATTTGCTCCACGTTGACAAGCGCTTCGTGATAGGTCGCGCCGTCTGCCATGCAACCGGGCAATTCGGGGACTTCTGCAATAAACGCCTCGTCTTCTGCACTCCAGTAGAGGATTACTTCATACTTGATCATTGTCACCTGCCAGTTTGTATTTCAAGATCAGGGTGCGAACCTGTTTTATCTGATAAGGTTTGGCCTTCGAGCCTATCGGCTGTAGGTTGATAATTTCGATGATGCCGTCTTTTGTGAAGATGTGATGACTGCCGCGAATTCTTTCCTGAAAACCAAGTCCATCCAATAACTGGCGCAGGTCATCAAACTCGAGGTTCGCGTCGGAGACTCCACGCAGGACTTTTTCGAGAGTTTTGTCGAACTTGGTCATGCCATAATTATACCGCTTCTGTCCCTCTGTTTCCGTGTATACTTAACCCATGCTCCTCACCATTGACCTCGGCAATACCCACCTGACAGGAACTCACGATGAACACCGTTTACCGCCTGCAAGGCATGGAATTCGAATGGGATGAAGACAAAGCCAGGATCAACATCCAAAAACATGGTGTGACATTCGAAGAAGCCGCGGAAACCTTCTTCGACCCATTCTACCAAACGGGTGAAGCGTCCGTGGATGATGTTGAAGAGCGCGATTTCATAATCGGGTATACTTTCTCCCAGCAGCTTTTACTGGCTGTGTACACGGATCATCTCTGCCCGTGTTGCAACCCGCGCCGAAAGGAAAGCTTATGAAGAAGCAAATTGACGAAACTCCGGTAACCGAGGAAGGCTTCGCGTTGCGCCTCCGTCCGCGCCAGAGCCAACCCATCACGGTCCACATCCCCACCGACACGTTGGCGGTGCTCAAGAAAATCGCGTCAGGTCGCGACATGTCCGTGGAAGCCCTGCTCAAGTTATATATTGGTAAATCCATGCAGCAGGAGTTGGCAAAGCTCTCCGCCGACCGCGTCCTGGAAAAAACAGAGAAAGTCCTCAAACAGCACATCCGCTCGGAGGAAACGGTTTCGACCATCCTCAAGGAAATCCGCCTGGAAGCCGTACCGTAAATCCTCATCCCTATGCTCCTCACCATTGACCTCGGCAACACCAACTTAACCATCGGCCTCTACGATGTAGGGGCGAAGCATGCTTCGCCCCTACTAGCCCATCACTGGCGGCTGGCGACCGACCACGAGCGCATGCCGGACGAGTACGGGCTTCAGTTCCTCGGGCTGCTCGAACACGTCGGGCTGACACCCGCCGACCTGACTGGCATCTGCCTGGCCTCGGTCGTCCCACCCCTGACCGGGCGCGTGACCCAGGCCTGCCGCGAGTATCTCCAGCAGGAGCCGCTCGTGGTGGATACCGGCGTCAAGACCGGCATCCGCATCCGTTACGATGACCCGCGCGCCGTCGGCGCGGACCGCGTCGCCGACGCGGTGGCCGTCTTCAAGCTCTACGGCGGCCCAGCCTGTATCATAGATTTCGGCACGGCGACCACCTTCAACGCCCTCACCAAAGACGGCGACTACCTGGGCGGCGCCATCACCGCCGGTATCAACCTGGCTGCCGATGCACTCTTCCAGCACGCGGCCAAACTTCAGCGCATTGACCTGCAACGCCCGCCATCTGTGATCGGGCGCAATACTGTCCACGCCATGCAGTCCGGGCTGCTCTTCGGTTACGTCGCCATGGTCGAGGGAATGGTCTCCCGCTTCCGCGTCGAATTGGGTGAGGATATGAAGGTCATCGCCACCGGCGGGTTGGCCGAAAGCGTGGCCAGGGAGACTTCTGTCATCCAGATCCTCGCCCCCTGGCTGACCCTCGACGGCTTGCGCATAATCTGGGAATTGAATCATTCGTAATCTTCCTCTGCTGGAAAACTGAATGTCACAATCCCTCATGAAGTGTTTTTGATTCTCTGTGGTTTGCTGTGGTAAGGCTTTAGCGTAACGTTGAAATTGACTTGGGTCTTTCGTGATGCTTGACAAATTCATTCCAAAAACATCTTCCCCGGATTCAGTATCCCATTCGGATCCAGAACCTGCTTGATCCGCCGCATTACTTCCACCGCCGCGCCGTGTTCCTCGCTCAAATACTTGCGCTTCGCCAGGCCGATGCCGTGCTCGCCGCTGGCCGTCCCGCCAACCGAGAGGGCGAAGCGGATGAGATCGTCCATCAATTTTTCGGCGCGGATGCAGGCTTCAGCGTCGCCGGGCAACGCCGGGATGGTGGTGTGCAGGTTGCCGTCGCCGGCGTGCCCAAAAGCCGAGATGCTCAGGCCGTGCTCTTCGGCTAGATTTTGAGCCTTTTGGATGGTGGGCACGTATTGGGAAAGCGGCACGGCGATATCGCCCTTGAAGAAGATGTGACCGGCGAAAATATCCTGTTCGGCGCGGGTAATCTCCTTGCGGCCGGCCCACAATTGCTCGCGCTCGGCCGGCGAGGCCGCCTCGCGGAAAGTCGTCGCGCCAATTTCCTGGCAGAGCTGCCGGGTGATTTCGAGTTCTTCGGCGATGCCGCGCGGCGCGCCGTGAAATTCAAAAAGCAGCGTGGGCGTCTCCGGCCAACTCCATTTCTTGAAGATGTTCAGATGCTGGATGCTGACCGCGTCCATCAACTCCAGCGCACCCGGCAGGATACCGGAACGCATCACCTCGAAGACGGCTTGCGCGGCTGTCTCCAACGTGGGGAAATGTGCCAGCGCGGTGCGCCGCTCCGGCAGGCCGTGCAGCCTTAGCACGATCTCGGTGACGATGCCCAACATCCCCTCCGAGCCGACCATCAGTCGCACCAGATCGAACCCGGAGGAGGACTTCATTGCTCGCGTCCCGAACCAGAGCAGGGCGCCATCCGCGAGCGCGACCTGCAGCCGCAGCACGTGGTCGCGCGTGACCCCGTACCTGAGCGCGTTCATTCCGCCGGCGTTATTGCCGACCATCCCGCCGATGGTGGCCACGTCACCGGACGAAGGGCCGGGAGCGAAGAACAGGCCGAAGCGCGCGAGTTGGCGGTTCAAGTCATCGTAAATCACTCCCGGCTGGAGGCGTACCTGAAAATCCTCCGGCAGGATTTCCAATACTGTATTCATCTTTTCGAGCGAGAGCACAATCCCACCCGGTGAAGGGACGGCGTTGCCTTCCAGGCTTGACCCGCCGCCGCGCGCCGTGACCGGGATGCGCTGTTCGTTGCACAGTTTCAGCACGGCGGCGATCTGCCCGGCGTTCTCTGGCCAGACGACAGCCAGCGGCATGACAGCCTTCTGCGAAGATTCGTCGTGGGAATAGCCTTCCAGCACGGAAGATTCCAGGCTGTATGAGGCTGGCGGGAGGAGGATTTGGAGTTGGACGAGGAAGAAGGGGGAAATGGGGTTCATGGATAGACCACCCGTCCGCCCAGGATCGTCATGTTTACCTGCGCCCTGGCGATCTCCAGCGGCTCGATCGCGAAGATATCGTCATCCAAAACGACCAGGTCGGCCAGTTTGCCGGGGGTGAGGCTGCCCAAATCACGCTCCCGGCCGCTGACCAGGGCGGGTCCCATTGTGTATCCCCAGACCGCCTCAGCCACGCTCAAGCGCTGGTCTGGATACCAGCCGCCGGTTGGCGACCCGTCCTGCATCTGGCGGGTGACGGCGGCGTGGATGCCTAACAGCGGGTTCGGGTCAGCCACCGGGCAATCCGAGCCAAAGGTCAAAGTCACCCCCGCCGCGAGGAGGTCCCGGAAAGGGAACGTCCAACGCCCGCGCCCGCCGACCGACCGCTCGATCATAGGGAAGTCATCCGGAACGTGGATGGGTTGCACCGAGGCGACGACGCCCAATCGCCCCAGCCGGAGCATGTCTTCCGGGCGGATGTTTTGCAGGTGTTCGATGCGGTGTGGGGCGCTGGGCGCAGCGCCTACGCGGCGCTCGTCACCCAAGACCTGTTCGAAGACGGTCAATAGTTCGCGGACGGCCCGATCGCCGATGGCGTGGATGGCGACTGCCAACCCGGCCTGGTGGGCGCGGCGCACTGCATCCGCGATCTCATCCATTGGCGTGAGCGGCATACCGCAACTGGGGGTATCTTCATATTCCTCCAGCATCCAGGCCGTACGGGCGCCCTGGCTGCCATCCGAAAAGAACTTGACATGCCCGACGCGCAGATAATCGTCGCCCAGGCCGGTGCGCAGGCCGGTCTCAATGGCTTGACTCAAACGTTCGCCGGGGAGAAGCATCCACAGCCGTAAATCAAGCTCGCCAGCAGAGCGTAGACGCTGGTAGGCGCGGAAGGCCGGCGGACCATCCTGGCCGCCCATGATGCGGTAGTCGTGGACGCCGGTCAGTCCCAAGCGGTGCAAGGCAGCGAACCCCTCGCGCATGGCCGCGAGAGTCTCGTCCTCCGTCGGCGGGGGGATGACCTCCCGCACCAGATTGATCGCCAGTTCGCGCAGCACGCCGGTCGGCTGCCCGTTGGCGTCGCGGTCAATCACCCCCTGGGGTGGATCTGGCGTTTCGGCGCGGATATGGGCCGCTTGCAGCGCCAGTGAATTGGCTACTGCCAGGTGCATGTCGCTGCGCCAGAGGAGGGCGGGATGGGCTGGGGTCAGCTCGTCCAGGTCGGCGCGGGTGAGCAGGCGCGGGTCAGGCCAGCGCGTCTCGTTCCAGCCCTGGCCAAGGATCCAGCCGCCAGGCAGTGTCTTGCCGGCCATCCTCCCGACTTGCGCGCGTATTTCCGTCAACGAGGTTGCCGAAGCAAGCTCCAGACGCTTGCGGTTGAGAGACCAGTCGTAGAAGTGGAAATGGGAGTCGGTCAGGCCGGGCAACACGCGGCGACCGCCCAGGTCAATTTGCCGGCTGTGGCTGCCAGCCAGTGAGCGCACCTCGGAGTCGCTGCCTACGGCCAGGATGCGATCGCCGCGCACGGCGATGGCTGTGGCATGAATGCCATTTATGGCATGAGGAAAGCGTGGGTCTTGGGTGTGAATTTTGCCGTTGTAGAGGATCAGATCAGGCATCTGGATGTTTTCCTGACTGCGAAGGCCTATCGGGAGAGTGACTTTGTGACATTACCGAGTATGTGCTGCGCATGGCACCCATTACCAGGCTGATAAGCAAAGCTCCCGTTTCGGGGGCTTGTGTGACCGACCAGGGACTCGAACCCTGAACCGATTGATTAAGAGTCAATTGCTCTGCCAGTTGAGCTAGTCGGCCATGCGGTCGGTATTATACCCCAAAGGGGAATAGTGTCAATCATAGTTGCCAGCCGGCTGCGATAATGCCGCTCGTATAGCGATTACATCCGAACGTTCCGCCGAGTAGGCCTTCGCGAAGCACCCTGTGGGTCGGCAGGTTGTCGCGGAACGCTTCGAGCAATTGATAAAAACCCGCGGGACGGTTTAGCCAAGGAACGCCTCGCTTCCAGGGGCATCAGATCGGGTACGCCTCCATTCCCGCCTTCAGTGCGCCTGTGACGGTGCCATCAACGTACTCTTCGCCTGGGAAAGACCATTCTTCAGGGTCGTAGCAGTTATCGGAGTATTTGTAGATGGCAAAATCCCAATTGTCTATCATACCGTTCCAGGTCAGACGGCAAATGGGTGAAGGCTTGCCGTATTCGTCGCGGTCGAGATAGAGGTATTTGCCTTTGAAGCGCGCTGAGTAGCCGACTATACCGAGCGATTTGGAGTCATCGTCGCTGAAGTTTTCATGATTAAACTCATCAATGAGTTTCAGCACTTCGGCTTGCACTTCGGGGGGAATGGTTGTCTTGGGCATTGCAACCTCACACGTTCAATAGAGTTCGTAGAAATCATCTGTACCCAGCGTGGGTACCAGTTCACGGGCCAGTTGCTCTATTTTGCCCGAGTGACCGGCATAGATCCAATCATCCACACTGCCCCGGTAACACCAACGTTCGGCGTGATACTCGCGGGTTTCCGTGTCGTTCAGGATAAATCGCATGACAGGTGTGTATTGGGCATGGCGATCTTCAAAATCTTGCATATGCTTTCGAAAGCCGGGCCGATTATCAGCAAAATCGAATATGTCCAGCAGACTTCCCATATCTCCCCCCACCGCTTCATAAACGATGATCTGCTTATCCTTGACTGCGGCGCGATAATTCCGCGACTTGGGATGCCGCTCTAGCGCGTCTTCCACGCAGGCGGATTCTTCATACGGAATCAATTTGGGGCGTACCTTGACCAGCGAAACAATCCCGTTGACGCTCTCCTCAATCTCGTATCCCTGCGGGACCTCGTCAATGGGTTCGCCTTTTTGCTCGCGGGCAAAGGTATAACGCGGCTTGCCCGTTTTGGTCACGCCTTTATTGAGAAAATACTTGAAGCCTTTCCGATTGGTGTATGTGATTGGCATGGTCATATTTTACCAACTTTCAACGTCCCGTGTTTCTTGTCCTTCTTGTGTTTTTTGGTCATTTTGATCACTCATCTTCCATGATTTCCAGCATATTATACAGGCGCGTGAAGGCTTTGCGCGCTTTGCGCGCCGCCGGCGCAAGATCGGAGTTAATTGCTGCCGCGAGCGCCAGTTCCATGCCGGCGCGCGCAAGAGCAAGCGCAGAATTTTGAAGCGAATCATTGCCCTTGACTTTCGCCATCGCTTCGGCGAGTTCTTCGAGTTGCGGAGCGATATCTTTCTTCGGCTTGGATTTTGGGGAGGCTTGGGGCGCCGTGTCAGGCTCCAACGTGGTAATGATACGCCCTTTGTGTTTGGCGACCGTGTAATCGTAATTGAGATTCGAACGGATGCCGCTGCCAAAATGAATGCTGTATCCCTGCAATAATCCGTCGTAGATGATCTGTCCCTTGAACGGAAGAAGAACGGCCTCCACCATCTGCGGCAGCACATAGGACGGGATGACTTCATCCAGCGGGTCATGGATTCCATGCACCGCATAGACCCGCTCATCCTTGATGAATATTGACCCCTTTTTCAAATGGCGCAAGATAAAGAAAGAGCCTTTGATGAAACCCGTCCATCTTCGGACGATTTCAAGTTCATCGTCGGGGAACGCGTCTGGATTTTCCCGCGCGTAGCCTTCGATGAGTTCAGGGTGCTCCCAGAGAGCGTTGCGCGCTTCGAGTTTCTTTTCGGTGGGGAGATTGGCATATTCCTCCCGCGATAAGATTTCCTTGTAAAAACCGAGTTTACGATTGACGTAGTATTGCAGACTCCACATCAATTTGAAGAAAAGTTTAGCGTCTTCAGGAGGGAGGAGCATGGGATGAGGTTCCTTTCGAGGTTTTTTATTCTTCGCTTGCAGGGCGCGGTAGAGGTGAATTGGCGCATCATTCGACAAACTCCGCGCGACGTCTGCCGTGTGGACTCCGAGCCTCGAACGGCGAGTTCCCTACGGGGATGATATGCCGTCCCCGCCGAAGGTCCCCGAAGGGGAAAGGGGAAAGGGGAAAGGGGGCAGGGACGCGCGCGGCTCAAATGCCGAGCGCCGCACAACCACCGCGAAACTCATCACATCGGGTATGCTTCCATTCCTGCTTTCATTGCGCCTTCCACCGTGCCATTTACATAACCCGCGCCTGGGAACATCCACTCAGCGGGATCGTAGAAGTTGCGCGAATGCCGATAGATGGCAAAACCCCAATTGTCCATTTTTCCGTTCCAAGTGAGGCGGCAAATTTCGGATGGACGCCCACGGTCTGTTCGGTCAAGGTAAAGGAACTTGCCTCTAAATCTCGCCGCAAATCCGCGTTTTGTTTTGCCAAACATAGCGGTCAAAATAGGATGTTGTTCCTCTTTGAAAGTTTTGGTGTTGAACTCCTCAACGATTTTCAGGACTTCTACCTGTATTTTGGGAGGGATGGATTGTTTTTTGGGCATGGTTATCTACCGGGCATAAATCTATCCTTCTGCTTCTTTTCGTTTTTCAATTTTCGTTTCTCCTTCAAATTATGCTCGGGTTTTTTCTTCTGTTGTTTTTTGCCTTTATCTTTTTTTCCGCTATTATCACTCATGGCTGCTTCTCCTTTCTTGCGAATAAATTTCCTTGATACGGTTTATCCACACAGACAGAAATATCACCGTACGACCGCCGCGAATATTTTCAGAATCATAATAATCCTATTTCTCATCCAGAGCAAGGATGATGGCTCGTATTACACATTCAATATCATCCATAGTATACCCCGTTCACCTTGTTTCCGCGCAGATATGCCCAGAGCTTTCTTTCAGCGGGAGTGGGTTCTTTGCGTAGTTCGCCAGCTTGGTGCATGATTTTGGGAGTGCTTCTGAGTGGACGAGCCATGCCCCCACCTAGCCTCCCCCATTTTCAAAGAACGAAAATAGGGGAGGGACAATTTCATGATTGGTTGGAATTTTAGGTTTCATAAATACTTTACATTCCCCTCCCCCAAATTCCGTGCTTTTCGGCATTTGGGGGAGGACGGGAGGGGGCTAACTGAACAACTCACTCAACACGGATTCAAACAACCTCTCGATGCTTCGACAGGCTCAGCACGACGCCTGCCTCCTCGCCTCGGACATCATCCCCGAAGGGGGCATCCTCTCTCGCAGACCCTCGACACTTCGACACGCTCAGTGATCGCCCGCGCCACCACGCCCGTAAAGCAGACCGTGGACGATAGACCGTAGACCGTGGCTCTTCCGTCGTTCATCGTCTACCGTCCACCGTCCATCGTCTGCGCCAGCAGCGCATCAAACAACCCCTCCACCTGCCTCTCGCTCTCCCCCATCCGCCCCCGCAGCGACTCGACCCGCGCCACCACGCCCGCAAACTCTTCTTGCAGGTTCAGCGGTGGGACAGGGATTGCCAAGCCACGAAGAATTTCCAAGTTGATATTCTTTTGCGCAGATTCAGGAGCGTTATCTTTGAGTTCTTTCTGTTTGAAGGAAAGCCAGTATTGAACATACTCAACATTGGTTTTCTCTTTATTCGGCACGAAGCCAACAACACTATCGGGGAAACAAGCATCGAAAGTCAAAATTGCTGTCTTGGCGATATTGGCGGCAATCGTAATGCTCAAAGTTCCTGCCTTCCACATCTTGCTTTGCTTCAAGCCTAATTCAGAATAAGTTTGTTGATACGACTTAACTCGATAGTTGTATTTTAGCGTTTTTAGCATAAACGTGATACCCTCGCTGGCAT
>JASEHI010000087.1 GCA_030018695.1 Anaerolineales bacterium | reverse complement strand
TTCGTTGACCGTATTACTTGCCAGCCCAGCCTCCCACAGGGAAAGCCGTGTGTCATGTCAATAAACATGACGCGATTGGCGGAAAAAGGTAATATAATACTGGCATGTCACAATTAATTATTGACCTAACGATGTCCGGCATCCTTTTGCCGTAGAGTCAGCCAGGGCCTGATGGGTGAACGCACACCTGTCAGGCCTTTTCTAGTCTCTCGCCGAGCAGGCTTTCGGCAGGAGAATACCAAATTCACTTATAAGGAGAAAGAATGCAGACACCTTGGGAATACCGCTATGCGAATCGCACACAGCGCATGGGGAGTTCCATTATCCGGGAACTACTCAAATGGACCGAGCAACCGGATATCATCTCGTTTGCCGGGGGATTACCTGCGCCGGAAGTTTTTCCGGTCAAGCAATTCAAGGAAGCCTGCAACACCATACTGGATGAATTCGGCGCACAGGCATTGCAATACAGCACCACCGAAGGCTATCGTCCGCTGCGGGAAATGATCGCCCGTCACGCAACCCGCTTCGGGATCGAGATTATACCCGATAACATCCTGATCACCTCCGGCTCCCAGCAGGCCCTGGATTTCATCGGGCGTGTATTTATCAATCAAGGCGACCATATTGTGGTTGAATCCCCCACCTACCTCGGCGCTCTGCAGGCCTGGAATGCCTACGGGGCGCAATATATTTCCGTGCCGTCGGACGAGAACGGCATGATTGTGGACGAACTGGAAAAAGCACTGCGGGTGGGACCCAAGTTCATCTACGTCCTGCCGAACTTCCAGAACCCGGCCGGCACGACCCTCAGCCTGGAACGCCGCAAGCAACTGGTCGAACTGGCCGACCGCTACGGCGTACCGATCATCGAAGATGACCCCTACGGCCAGCTCCGTTACGAGGGCGAACACCTCCCTTCAGTAGTCACGCTCGACAGCCAGTACCGCGGCGACAACGGCAGCTACACCGGCAACGTCATCTATCTGAGTACCTTCTCGAAAATTCTCGCGCCGGGCATCCGCCTGGCGTGGGTCGTCGCGCCGCAGGAGGTGATCCGCAAACTGGTGATGGCCAAGCAGGCCGCCGACTTGCACACCGCCACTTTCAACCAGATGGTGGCCTACGAGGTCGGCAAGCATGGCTTTTTAGATGAACACGTCAAGTTCATCCGCGCCACGTACAAGGAGCGCCGGGATGTCATGCTCGATACAATGGAAGAGGTCTTCCCACCCGGGGTGCGTTGGACGCACCCGCAAGGAGGCATGTTCCTTTGGGGTATCCTGCCGCCGGGGATGGACGCGGCCGAGGTGCTAAAAATCGCCATCCAGAAGAAAGTGGCTTTCGTGCCGGGCGGGTCATTCCACCCCAATGGCGGCGGAGAGAATACCATGCGGATCAACTTCTCCTTTTCCTCGCCGGAGGTCATTCGCGAGGGTATCACCCGCCTGGGATTGTTGCTGCGTGAACTGGTGAAAAAAGAGTAACTTGCCTTAACCGCCGATCTCGCTCATCGCCCGATTGAGCGCAATTTCTCCCTCGGCCAGCCCGTGACCCCAGGGCTTGTTCCAGACGGCCTCCAGGATTAAATTACGCAGGTCGTCGAGCGTCGCCCCGGCGCGCAGTGGCTTGAGCAGGTTAATCTCATGCTCGCGCAGCAGGCACATGCGCAGCACGCCGTCCGCGGTCAGGCGGGCACGCGTGCAGGTGGCGCAGAAGGGCGCGGACACGGAGGAGATGAAGCCGATATCGCCCTGCGCGCCCGGGATGTGAAAGAGGCGCGCTTCGCCGTCCAGTTTCCCGCCGTTGGCCGCTTCGAGCGCACCGAAAGCGGCTTCGACCTGTGCCTGGATCTGCGCCGCGGTGACCATCTGCGTGATTTGCATCTCGGTCGCGCCGGCGAAGGGCATCATTTCGATGAAGCGCACCTGCCAGGGATGTTCAAGCGTCAGGCGCGCCAGGTCAACCACGTCTTCTTCGTTGTAGCCCTTGACGACCACCGCGTTGAGTTTTATCGGCGTCAATCCGGCCTGTTCGGCCGCTAAAATACCTTCCCAAACATCTTCCATGTCGCCCCAGCGCGTCAGACGGCGGAATTTGGCGGGATTCAAAGTATCAATGCTGATATTGACGCGCTGGAGTCCGGCTTCGGCCAGGGGTCCGGCCAGGCGCGCGAGCAGCACGCCGTTGGTCGTCATGGAAACGCTGTGCACGCCCGGCGTGTGGGTGATACCGCCGACCAGTTCGACGATCTGCGCCCGCACGGTCGGCTCGCCCCCCGTCAGGCGGATTTTATCGAAGCCGAGACCGGCAAACAGGCGCGTCAGGAGCAGGATTTCGTCATCCTGCAATAGCTCTGCATTGGGACGGAAGGTCATCTCTTCCGGCATGCAATACAGGCAGCGCAGATTGCAATGGTCGGTCAGGCTGATGCGCAGGTAATGGATGCGTCGTCCGAAGCGGTCAAGGGCCATTGGAACCTTAGGCATACCGTCCCGAAGGTTTGAGCGGCTCAACCAGTTTTTTCGAGGAAACCTTCGGGACGTTTCCCCTTCTTTTTGAGAGGTTAAAGTTTTTACCTGTAATGGAATGAAGTGGCTTGATTATGGTAGCCGCACTGAGGCTACCATTATAATCACTTTTCCAGAGACCTGACACTCATCCTTGACAACCTCCTGCCAGGCGCATATACTCACCTCATAATTGAACGGGGAGCCTGCGTGCACTCGTCCTTTGAGTGCCTGCACTCGTACTTTGAGTGTTTTTCAGGCTGAGAGGAGGCTGACAGCCTCGACCCGCAGAACCTGATCCGGATCATGCCGGCGGAGGGAACATAGTTTGAATCCAACCATCCTCCGCAAGCGAGGATTTTTGTTTAACTCACTCACCTTACGCAAAACGTCCCACAGGTTCTCGTAATTCACTCCAAACCTGCGGGACGGTGCGTAACATCAGTAACTCAATGGACACAAAACGCGCCATTATCTTTGCCAACGGTAACTTACCGGACCTCGAGCCTGCTCGCCGTTTAATCCACACTGGCGATACCCTCATCGCCGCGGATGGCGGGACGCGGTACATTCTGGCGCTTGGCTTGCTTCCATCTGTCGTCATTGGCGACCTGGACTCGCTGACCTCAGATGACAGGCAGCGGCTGGAAGGATCAGGCGTCGAAATTCGCCAATACCCGCGCGACAAGGATGATACCGACCTGGCGCTCGCCTTGCATTATGCCGTCGAAGCCGGGCATCGTGAAATCCTGGTCGTCGCTGCGCTGGGCGGCCGCCTCGACCAGAGCCTCGCCAACCTGGCCCTGCTCACCGATCCCCGACTTTCGACCCTTCGACAGGCTCAGGGCGGGCTGTTTGACGTTCGACTCGACGACGGGATCGAGGAGGCCTTCTTCGTCCGCGATCACGCAACCATTTCCGGCAACCCCGGCGATACCGTTTCCCTGCTCCCCTGGGGCGGCCCGGCCCGGGGCGTGACAACCGAAGGCCTGCGCTGGCCCCTGCGCGGTGAAACGCTCTATCCTCATAAGACGCGCGGCGTCAGCAACGAGCTGCTCGGCGAGACGGCGACCATCTCCTTGAAATCTGGCCTTCTTCTCGTCATCCATCGCCGCCGAGCGTAGAGTGTGACGAGTGATGAGTGAGGAGTGATACGCAGCGCGTAATCGTCAATCGTCAATTGTCAATCGTAAATCGTAAATCGAAAATCGTAAATCGTAAATCGAACGGAGGTTCCCATGAAACGCTTTTTCTTCCTCACTATTCTTGTCTCACTTTCGCTTGCGGCGTGCGCTCCCAAAGGCCCCGTTACCCTGACCGTGATGACCCACGATTCCTTCGCCGCCAGCGCGGACGTGGTCACGGCTTTCGAGCAAGCCAACAACGTCAAAGTGACCTTCCTCAAGAGCGGCGACACCGGCGCAGCCCTTAACAAGGCCATCCTAACCAAGGATGCTCCGCTGGCCGACATCTTCTACGGCGTGGACAACACCTTCCTCTCGCGCGCCCTCGAAGCCGGTATATACGAGCCGTACGCCTCGCCTTTGCTGGCAAATATCCCGGCTGAATTCCAGCTCGACCCTCAGCACCGCGCCCTGCCGGTGGATTACGGCGATGTCTGTATTAATTACGATAGAGCCTACTTCGCAGACCACAGCCTGGCGGTTCCGCAGTCGCTGGAGGAGCTGACCAGGCCTGAGTACAAGGGGCTGCTCGTCGTCGAGAACCCGGCCACCTCCTCGCCTGGCCTGGCCTTCCTGCTGGCGACAGTCAAGCATTTCGGCTCGGATGGCTACCTCGATTACTGGCGTTCGCTGCGCGTCAATGGCGTGGTGGTCGTGGATGGCTGGGAGACGGCTTACTACACCAACTTCAGCGCCTCCTCCGGACGCGGGCCGCAACCGATGGCCGTCTCGTATGCCTCCAGCCCGGCTGCGGAGGTCGTTTTTGCCGAGATGCCGCTGACCGAATCCCCCACCGCATCCATCCTCGCGCCGGATGCCTGCTTCCGCCAGGTCGAGTTCGTCGGCATCCTGAATGGAACCAAGAACCGCTCCCTGGCCGAGAAGTTCGTGGACTTCATGCTGGAGGTGAAGTTCCAGGAAGATATGCCTCTGCAAATGTTCGTCTATCCGGTCAACAGGGATGCCGGGCTGCCGGAAGAATTTGTGAAATACGCCCAGATACCTGAACAGCCTGCCCGCCTCGATCCGGCAGAAATTGCCGCCAACCGCGAGAAATGGATCAAGGCGTGGACGGAGACGGTGTTGCGGTGAGTCAGCGGGTCGGCGAGTCAGAGAGTCAGCGAGTCGACGAATCAGCGAGTCAGCGAAGCGCTGAATCGCTGATTCGTCGAATCGCTCCCTGGCTGGGCGTTTCTATCTTCCTCGGCCTATTTTTCTTCTACCCCCTCGCCCGCATCCTCTGGCTGGGACTCAACCCCGCTTCTCTCTCTGGCCTCGGAATCTCTTCTTTACGTTTTACGTTTGACGTTTTACTTTTCACCTTCTACCAGGCATTCCTCTCCACCCTGCTCACCCTGCTCATCGGCCTGCCGGCCGCCTACCTCTTCGCCCGCTTTGTCTTTCGCGGCAAATCCCTGCTGCGCCTGCTGACCGCCATCCCTTTTATGCTGCCGACAGTGGTGGTGGCGGCCGGCTTCAACGCCCTGCTCGGTCCGCGCGGCTGGGTCAATCTTGGGTTGATGAAACTCTTCGGTCTCGAAGCAGCGCCGATCGTCTTTGTCTATACCCTCTGGGCGATCCTGCTGGCGCACGTCTTCTACAACACCACCATCGTCATCCGCGTGGTCGGGAACGCGCTGGCGCACCTCGACCCGCGCCTCGAACAGGCTGCCCGCCTGCTGGGTGCGGACGCGCGGCGCACCTTCTGGCGTGTGACACTGCCGCTCTTACGCCCATCCATCTTGGCGGCTGTGCTGCTGGTTTTCCTGTTCGACTTCACCAGTTTCGGCGTCATCCTGCTCTTGGGCGGGCCGCGCTTCGCCACGCTGGAAGTCGAAATATACATGCAGGCCATCCAGATTTTCAACCTGCCGCTGGCAGCCGTACTCTCGTTCATCCAACTCCTGTGCACGCTGGCCTTTTCAATTCTTTACAGCCGCATCGTGACACGTGTGGCCGTGACCACTGCTCCCCGCTCGGCCGCCTCCAACCTGCGCCGGGCGCGGATCTGGCGCGAAAAACTGTTCGTCGGCGGTGTGGTGGTGCTGTTGTTGACGTTGTTCCTGCTGCCTATGCTCTCTTTGCCGCTGCGTTCCATAGCCCGTCTGGAATCTGCGCGCGGCGAGCGGACAAGTGTCACCTATGGCCTGACGGGCGACTACTACCGCGAACTTTTCGTCAACCGGCTCGGTTCGCTCTTCTACGTGCCGCCATTCAAAGCTTTGACCAATTCCTTGAGCTACGCCGCGTTGACCGTCATCCTCTCGCTGGCGCTCGGATTTCCGGTCGCCTCCGCCCTGACCCGCCCCGGGCGGCTGGAGCGTTTTCTCGACCCCTTCCTGATGCTGCCCCTGGGCGCCTCGGCTGTGACCCTGGGACTGGGCTTCATCATCACCTTCAACCGTCCACTGATCGCTGGCCACGGGTCACTGATCACTTCGCCCTTACTCGTCCCTCTCGCCCACACCATCATCGCTCTGCCGTTCGTCATCCGCAGCCTGCAGCCTGCACTGGCCTCCATACCCGTTCGTCTCCGCCAGGCGGCCGCAACGCTGGGAGCCTCGCCGCTGCGCATCTGGTTCATGGTTGACTGGCCGATCGTCTCGCGGGCGACGCTGGCCGCGGCGATATTCGCTTTCACCGTGTCGCTGGGCGAATTTGGAGCCACCTCGCTGGTCTCCCGTCCTGAGTATCCCACCCTGCCCATCGCCATCTACCGTTTCCTCTCCCAACCCGGCGGGTTGAACTACGGCCAGGCCATGGCCATGGCGACGATTTTGATGGGTGTCACTGGCTTAGGTATTTTACTCATCGAGCGCTTTCGCTTGCCAGGGGCAGGGGAGTTCTAGAACGTGAAACGTGATACGTAAAACGTAATCGGTTTACGTTTTACGCCTTACGTTTTACGAATCACGCATCACGTATCACGCAAGGTTCGCCATGCTTCAACTCCTCGACATCACCAAAGATTACGACAACAAACCTCTCTTGCGCGGCATCTCGTTCAGCGTGGCCGCCAACGAGACCGTCTGCCTGCTGGGCGCCTCGGGCAGCGGGAAATCCACGCTGCTGCGGATTATTGCCGGGCTGGAACCCCCAGAGCAAGGGACGGTCCGCTGGGAGGGCCAGGATTTAACCGCCATGCCGGCCCACTTGCGCAATTTCGGCCTGGTTTTTCAAGATTACGCCCTCTTCCCGCATCTATCGGTCTTCGAGAACGTGGCTTTTGGCCTGAAGATGCAAAACCTGACCGGGACGGTGGTCGAACGGCGGGCGCGAGAAGCCATGACGCAAGTCAATCTCTCCGGGTTCGAGGGGCGGCGTGTCACCGAGCTTTCGGGCGGCGAGCAGCAGCGTGTGGCTTTGGCGCGCGCTTTGGCGCCCCGTCCGCGCCTGCTGATGTTCGACGAACCCCTCGGCGCGTTGGATCGCGCCCTGCGCGACCGTCTGCAGGACGAGTTGCGCGGCATCTTGCATGCCACCGGTATCCCGGCCATCTACGTCACGCACGACCAGGAGGAGGCCTTCGCCATCGCTGACCGCGTGCTACTGCTGCACGAGGGGAGGATTGTCCGCGACGGCAGCCCGTCCGAGGTCTGGAACGAGCCGGGGTCCGCCTGGGAGGCGCGCTTCCTCGGCCTGGGCAATGTGATTGAGGGGGTTGTAAGTTTGAAGGTTGGAAGGTCGAAGGTTGAAACCCCTGTGGGCGTTTTCGGGTTGGGCTGTGGGCACGCGCATCAGGCCGGGGAAAAAGTCGAATTGTTGCTGCGCCCGTCCGGGGTCCGGCTGGCTGCGGACGGGAATCTGCATGGAGTGGTGGCAGACGTCCTCTTCCACCAGGATGCGTTCAAGGTCACGCTCGAAAACGGGCTGTATTTCTATCTCCCTGAGGCCCCGCAAGTGGGCGAGGAAATCCGCCTGTGTGTGCTGCAATCTGGGATACGATGCTTGACTTCTCCCACCTGACGCCTCCCAACTTTAACCACTGAGACACGGAGAGAGAACTCCGTGACTCCGTGTCCCAGTGGTGAAGTTTATCGCGCAGCCGACAAGCGAGATTCTTGCTAGATCACGGCTGCCAGCAAGGGAACGAGGCCAAAATAGTTGTTGATCTCGTTCAGGATATCCTCCCCGAAGCCGACCAGCAGGCCGATCACGCCAAAACAGCAGCAGCACAACACCAGGATCACCACAAGGACGATCAGCCAGGTGTTGTTCTTTTTCGGGGCTGGCGGCAAGGGGGGCAGGGGCGCGCCGGAAAACTCGGTCATTTCATCCCTCTGCTTTCAGACTAATAGAAGGACGAAATAATGCTGTCCCACGGAATGATGGTGACACCCACCAGCGGCAGGATCACGCCAATGCACAGGAGGCAGAGACCGCCAACAACGGCGAGATAGCCCAGGATCAGGCCGAAAGTCGCCATGCCGCCGCCGGTAACAGCGCCGCCGCTCTTGCTGATCTCGCTCTTCGCCATGTGGCCGGTGATGATGGCCACGATGGAGCCGAGAAAGGGCAGGACGGTCCAGCCGGCGATGCCGGCGATCAGGCTGACCAGGGCCATGGTGCTGCTGCGAGTGATGGGGGGAAGAGATGAATAGTTGGACATATTGACTCCTTTTTTAAAATGGATACACTATTTTACACGAGATGCGGCATTCGCGCGCCGCCATAACCACCAAATGATCAGGGCAATTACCAGGCAGATGAACGCGCCGACCAGGATCGGGATGACCACAGCCAGAATGGAGAGGAGGGTTGCAATGAAGTCCTCCGCCATGCTGACCGGCACGTTGGCCGCGCCGCCCGTCGTGGCAGTGACAGCCGGTCTCACCGCGGCCGCCTTGACGACATGCACGCTGCCGGCGATGAGCAAACCGCAGGCCAACGCCAGCACCGGATTAACGTCGCTGATCACCCTGGCGCTGGCCGCGAAGACGATCGCGCCGGCCGCCGGCCGGATGACAGTCTGGAGGATGTCGTTGATGTGGTTGACCGCCGGGATTTTATCCGCCAGGAACTCGATGATGACCAGCACGCCCAACAGGATCAGGATCCACGGGTTCGCCAGGGCGTCCCAGGGGGAGTTCAGTTGGATCAGGTCGGTGTAATGCGCCAGCACGCCAACGACCAGCAAGGGAATGTAGGCGTTCAACCCGGCACTGGCCGAAAGCCCAAAAGCAGAAAGGATGCCGGTTAGAAGTTCCATGTTACCTCCAACTTTGCGCTAACCGAGAGGAAAACCTCCCCAGCTACCCGTCAGCCAGAAACGCAGTGCGCCAATAGCCGCAATCTGTAACATGGCGATGGTGAAGCCGGCTGCCAGCGCCAGCCACAATTGTGAATAGCGGGTAAAGTAGTTCTCCTGCTGCATGAGCATGACCCAGACCATCGCATAGACCATCGTCAGCAGGACCAGCACGCCGCCCGCGCTGATGAATGCCGCCGGGTAGAGGACGATCGGGCTCTCGGTCAGCACGAGCAGGTCCAGGAGAAGAGTCAGGCCGAGCAGCGGGGCAAAGGGTTTGAGGTGCGCAAAGGCCGGGCGCTGGTCGGCGTCCTTCCAGACAGTCTGGTTGAAAGCCGGGAAGAGCATCCCGGCGATGCCCAAGCCCATCCCGCTGCCAGTCAACAGGCGCAGGGTGTTACTTGGCGCGTACAGATTGGGGAGGCGCGTGAATGCGCCCGGATAAGTTTCTTTGATCAAATAAAGGTACGAGTTTGTCCCATCAATGCCGAAGGCGACGACGAAGAGGGCCAGCGGAACGATGACGCTCCAGTGCGGCACACCGCTGCGCTTGGGGGCAAAGATAAACTGGTATGTCAATCCCAGCATCGCGCCCAGGTACATACCACTGCAACGCGCACACAGCGGCAGTTGGCGCTCCCCAATATGGAATGAGCGGGCATCTATGCGATGGCAGACGGCGTAACCGACGGCGTCGGCTTTGCCCAACAAACCCGGCGGGGTGTTGAGCATCCACCCCATAAAAACCAATAGAGCGGCCAAAATCACCAGGTACTTCGATGCGGCTTTGAGGCGTGTGGTGTTATTTTGTGGCATGTTGTTTCCGTTAGACTTTATCGGTAATGGTAGCCGGTAGGCTACCATAATAGCCCATCCGCTTGTTTTTACATCGAATTTTCACGAATTTCTCGAAAAATTCGTTCAATTCGGGTAATTCGATGCCGAAGGCCTAATCGGCATAAATTTTATTGCCAATAAAGTCTATTATAGAGTGTTTATCTTTGAAAATCAAGCTTGCTGCTATTCTCTGGCAGTTTGACCTGTAGGGCGGCTTTCCATAGCCGCCACCCCTGTCAGAAACCCGGTTTCTCCAATTTCACGGAAAAATAGAAAGGGTGTGTTTCATTTCAGTTGAAACCGTCCCGAAGGTTGGCAAAAAACGATCAA
>JASEHI010000086.1 GCA_030018695.1 Anaerolineales bacterium | reverse complement strand
GACGGTTTGGACAAAACATAACCCAACCACAAAATCCAGCAGAATCAGAAATTTTCGTCCAAAATGTAGAAATAGTAATGCGTGACAAACACATCCCGACGACTATAATCAAACCAGACTTTCGTCCCATGATCTTTGCGACGAGCGGTATAGCCGCTGGTTTTCTCTTGTGCTTTGCCAATCAACACTACTCCACTGCGCTTTTCAAACTTCGCCAGATGAGCTCGCGCCGTTTCGTCTTTTTCTTCTTTACGCGCAAAGTTGACGATTGTCAAACCCTGCTCCTCAGCAAACTTCTCAACTGCTGCCCGAAAGGCTTCACTCACAGGTGCCAGCAACATTGGCGATGGAATTGGAAATCCCAGCTGCTCTCGAATAAAGTTGATCAACCCACCTGCCATCTGGAGACCTTTCACATACCCATTCAAATACACCCGATCAACGCATTCGATATCAAGCGCAATTTTATTGGTTAGCACATCCTTGACTGGTAACATAGCACACCTCCAATGGCTATGTTACAAGATTATCCCCGCTTCGTCAAACTTGTCGGTTTGAGGCGAAGCTTCGTTAGACTTTTACAGACCTTTTCAAACAACCTTCTCCCCATTCTTCTCATCAGCGGATCAGGCTTTTTGCTGGGTAAATTTCTCAGGGTAGAACCCCACCCCTTAGGCCGGGTCACGTTTTATATCCTCAGTCCGGTGCTGGTCTTCAACCTGCTCACCCAGAGCCAGCTTTCGCCCGACCGGATTGGTCTTATGATGGGCTATGCTACAACAGTTAATTTCCTGGTCGCAGGTCTCGCTTATTTGACAGGACGTATCTTCCGCCTCGAACGAAGCGTGCTGACCATCGTGGTGCTGACTACCATGTTCTCCAATGCCGGCAATTACGGCTTACCGCTGGTCGCATTTGCCTTCGGACAGGAAGCGCTGGCCTATGCCAGTGTCTTTTTTGTGACCAACGCCATCCTGCTCAATACAGTTGGTGTGCTGATCGCCTCGCTGGGGCAGATGAACGTTAAAGACAGTCTCCGTGGCTTGTTGAAAGTGCCTGCCATCTACGCCGTTCTGGCCGCCCTTATCGTGATCCGCTTGGGCTGGCAAATGCCGACCGTGCTGGAACGAACCATCAACCTGGCAGCCAACGGCGCGATCCCTGCCATGCTTGTCCTGCTCGGATTAGAATTGCAGCGTATCGAATGGAGCAAGAATATCCGCGCCCTGGGTATCAGTACCGTGTTCCGCTTACTCGTCGGGCCGTTGGTCGGTTTGGCGTTAAGCGCGCTGTTTGGATTGAATAGCCTGGCACACAAGGCTGGCGTCACCGAATCCGCCATGCCTAGTGCGGTGCTGACCACTGTCCTGGCGAGCGAATACAAGCTGAACTCCTCGCTGGTGACCGCCATCATCTTCACCAGTACCCTGCTCAGTCCTATCACCCTGACCCCACTCCTGTTCTACCTGGGGAGGTAATTTGCTGATGACAGGGAAGAGGAGAAGGAGCCATGAGACAATCTCATTCGAGTGAGAGCGCCCGCATCCATGTCTGGGTGAACGGCCGCGTGCAGGCTGTGGGTTTCCGCGCCTTCGTCGAGCAGGTCGCCTTCCGGCTGGGGCTGAACGGCTGGGTGCGTAACGTGGGCGATGACGAGGTGGAGACAGTAGCCGAAGGTCACCGCTCGGCGCTGGAGCATTTTCTCGAGGAAGTGCGCCGCGGTCCGCGCGCCTCACACGTGGACGAGGTGCGCGTGGAATGGGAGGAAGAGAAAGAGGGGTTCAGGACGTTTGAAGTGAGACATAGCCTGTAACGGAAACCCCCCATTTTGTTGAGAAGTCACTTATCCGCTATAATCCATGCCATGATCCTTGTCACCGGCGGAACCGGATTTATCGGCCGCGCTTTAGTGCGCCATCTTGCCCAGGCCGGGCATCATGTGCGCACCCTGCTGCGCCCCTCGCCGCGCACGCCCAACCTGCCATTGGGTGTGCCGGTGGAAGTGGCTGTCACCAGTCTGAGCGACGAGCGCGGCCTGCGCGCGGCGATGCGCGGTGTGGATGTGGTCTACCACATGGCCGGCGGCGAAGCGCAGGGCGGTCGCGCCAATTTGATGGCCGTAGATATCGAAGGCACGCGCAACCTGGTCCGGGCGGCTGCGGATGCCAGGATCCAACGCTTATTCTACCTCAGTCACCTGGACGCTGATCGCGCTTCGGCCTTCCCGGTGCTCAGAGCCAAAGGTGTCGCTGAAGAAACCATCCGCCAGAGTGGCCTGCCGCACACCATCCTGCGCGCCTCGATCCTCTATGGGCGACAAGATACCTTTACGACCGGCCTGGCCATGCTTTTGACCCTCGCCCCGGGTATCCTGCCTCTGCCGGGGCAGGGCAAAGGCCTGCTCCAGCCACTCTGGGTCGAAGACATGGTCACCTGTTTGATCTGGGCGCTCGACGAAAGCGCGACAATCAATCAAAGCTATGAAGTCGGCGGCAGCGAGTATTTCAGCCTGGGCCAGATCGCGGAGATCATTATGGGTGTGATCAAGAAACGCCGCGCTTTAACTTCCTGGCCGACCCCTTATTTGCGCGCCCTGACTGTCATCCTTGAAACGACCTTCCCGCATTTTCCATCTTCGGTTTTCTGGCTGGATTACCTGGCAATCAACCGCACCTGTGCGCTGGATACCATCCCGCGCGTCTTCGGATTGATGCCGGCGCGCTTCGCCACCCACATTGACTACCTGCGCGGTGTCAACTGGCATCGTGAATTTCTCCGCTCGCTCTTCACCCGCCATGCCTGAGTGGATCATTCGCCTGATGGAAACCCCCGAGGAGATGGAGGCCGTCCAGGACCTCCAACGCCTGGTCTGGCCTGGCTCTGAGACGGAGGTTGTCCCCGCCCACGCCCTGCTGGCTGTGGTGCACAATGGCGGATTGCTGCTCGGCGCCTTTGTCTGCGCAGCACCTGCTCGGCACGAAAAATTGATCGGCGCGGCCTGGGGCTTCCCCGGCTTCTATTCCACTCCGGATGGTCCGCGCCTCAAGCATTGTTCGCACATCCTGGGCGTCCACCCTGAGTGGCGCGATGCCGGCCTCGGCTTCAGTCTCAAACGCGCCCAGTGGCAAATGGTGCGTCACCAGGGTCTTGACCTCATCACCTGGACATACGATCCCCTGCTCAGCCGCAACGCCCATCTCAACATTGCCAGGCTCGGCGCGGTCTGCAACACTTATCGCCGCTCCGAATACGGGGATATGAGCGATGCTCTGAACGCTGGTCTGCCCTCGGATCGCTTCCAAGTGGACTGGTGGGTGAACACGCGGCGGGTGGAACGCAGACTCAGCCGATCCCAGCGGCCAGTACTTGGACTGGATCATTTCCTGACCGCGGACGTTTCCCTGTGCGCCGCCATTCCGGACCCTTCGGGCTGGCCGCGCCCCCCTGAAGTTATCTCCGTCTTGAGCGGACGCCTGCTGTTGGTCGAGATCCCGGTTGATTTTCTGGCTTTGAAAGAGGCCGACCTTGCCCTGGCGCGCGCCTGGCGTTTCTACGCCCGCGCGGTCTTCGAGACGGCTTTTTTGGCTGGCTACCTGGTCACCGAATTCATTTTCGATAAGACCGGCAGGCGTCCGCGCAGTTTCTATGTGCTCACACACGGTGAAAGCACCTTGGACGCATGTGAATAATGCAGGCGCCTGATTCGCGGGGCTAAAGCCACCTGCTCAGTACATGGAAATCCCTTCGGGCTGGCGCTACGAGTTTGGCCTCTTCCAGCCCGTTTTGCGCCGTTTATGCGCAGCACCCTTCGATAAACTCAGGGCAACGCCTACTCGGTCAGCGCCAATTGACGTTTATCCCCGTTCATCCCCGGTTGATTTTAGATTTGGGTGTGTTTCATTTCAGTTGAAACCGTCCCGAAGGTTGGCAAAAAACGATCAAATTTTCTCAGCAAAACCTTCGGGACGTTCTTACTTCAACTCATTTGAAACACACCCTTTAGATTTTCAAAACACTTTCTAAGAGGTTCCCGGCGCTTTCTGGAGGATAGGTTCGCGCAAAAATAAAGTCAGCAGGGAGGCGAGGATCGCCAGGCTGGCCGTCATCTGAAAAACAGGGGGAAAGCCCCAGCGGTCGGCGAGCGACCCGCTCAACAGCGTGCCTAAAGCTCCCGCCGAGAACATGAAACCCATCGTCAGGCCAGAAGCCAGCGCCATCCCGCTGCGGATCGTCCGTTGAGCCAGGACGACGATGATGCTGAGTACCGCGCCGGTTAGCATTCCAGCGAGGGGGACGAGCAGGTACAACCAGGGAGACCAGCCAACGATCGAGAGCAGGAATAATGGAATGCTGGATAGCGCTAACGTGATCATGGCGACGCGCTGTTTACTGGAACGATCAGCCAGGTTGCCGCCGATCACGTTCCCGATTGCCGAACCACCCATGAACAAGCCGGCGATCAAGCCATAAACGGCAGCAGATTTACCCATGTCGCTCAGATATTTCGGCACGAAGGTGATCATGTTCTGCTGCGCCCAGGACTGAAGCGCGGCGACGAGCGACAGGGCGATGATGAAGCTCCTGGCAACGACCGGACGCGGTGCCCCGGCCGTAACGGTTTTCGGAGCCGCGGCGGCGGGGAGGGTTCGCAATTGCCAGGCCGTGTTCAGGCCGATGGGCAGGGCGATGGCGGCCAGGATGAGCAGCCCCGCTGGCCCGAAGAGGGTAAGCAACGGGCCGCCTACGATCGGCCCAAAGAAGTATCCGAACTGTCCAAATAGAAAAAACCAGGAGGCAGCCGTCGTTTCACGCCTATCCGGGCGCGCCTGCCCGCGCAGCGTGGCCTGCATCACCCCGACCGGATGAAAGGCAGCCGAGCCAAGGCTGGCCAGGATCAGGCAGGGGATGGCGAAATGGACTGGCAGGTAGAGCGCCAGCGCGAACAGGCTGCACATCCATAAGATGCCGCCGGCCGCCATCAAACGGGATTTACCGAAGCGGTCGGCAATCCAGCCGAAGACCGGCTGGGAGAGGGATGCGACCCAGATGTAGATCAAGGTGACGAGCGCCAGCGTGGTGTTGCTCAGGCCGAGTTCGGCGCTCCAATAGGTGAGCAGCACCGTGCGCTGACCGTTGAGCACATCCACGATCAGGTGACCGAGGGCGATGGAGGAGAAGATCGAGTCGAGGATGATGGACATGGGAGGATAAAACGTAATGTGTAAAACGTAAAGCGTAAGGCGTAAAGCGTAACGATTTACGTTTTACGTTTCACGATTTACAATTGATGATTGGGGTGGTTGGGCGGTTGGCCCTCTGTCGTCAACGGTCAGCGGTAGAGGTTGTGTTCCAGGATGTATTCGTATACCGAGGCAGGCAGGTAATAGCGAAACGGGCGGCCTTTGGCGATGCGTTGTCTTATCTGGCGCGAGGATATGCCCAGGAGGGGCGCTTCAACGAAGCGGACTTTGGATGTGATTCCCGGCAGAATGGCCTCCAGGGCGGGGAGATCAATGCTATCGCCGGGGCGGCGCATCACGCCGAGATAACGGCAAGCCGATAAAAAGTCCGCGGGACGATGCCAGGTGGGTAAATCGCGCAGCGAATCGCCGCCCATCAGATATACCATCTCTGCGCCGGGATTCTGTCCAGCCAAAAGGTTTAGCGTGTCTAGCGCATAGTGCGGGCCGGGGCGATCCATCTCGATGTGCGAAAGCTCGAAATCTGCATTCCCTGAGATGGCAAGTTGCAACATGGCGAGGCGGTGCGAAAGTGGGAGGATGGGCGCTGCCGGCTTGTGGGGTGGGTCAGGGGTCAGCACCCAGAGCAGGCGCGTCAGGTTGAGCTGCTGCCGGGCCTCGGCGGCCAGGATCAGGTGTCCGAGATGGGGCGGGTCAAATGTCCCGCCGAAGATGCCGAGGAGGTTGGGCATGTCCGAAGTATATCGCGTTTCCTCTGAGTAAGCCTTCGGCAATTCGAACTTTGGGTCTTTGGGGGTTGGCCGGAAATTCACTCTGTTTTCTGAGAAGTTGCCAGATAAGGGTATAATCATTCAAACGTAACGCGGAATTCATTCCGCAACCAAAGGGCGATATCGCGAAGCATATCGCTCTACAAAATCTTCGCGATTGCGCAAGTTCTGATCAAAGGAAATTGAGGAGGAACAATGAATATCGCCAGTGTACTACAGGGATTGGCTTCATTTTCGTGGTTGTTGGTCATCGGTGTGATTGGCCTGGCAGTCGCGCGCGCGGCGCGCGCCAAACCGCTGAAGGGCGCCTCCCCGATCATTATCGGGACGATAGTATTCTCGCTGGTGCTGACGACGGTCAGCGCCGGGCTGGTCTTCATCCAGGCGGATCAACGCGGCGTCGTCATCTCTGCTGTTGCCCCACAAGGGTATCGTGAACAACCACTTCAGCCAGGTCTACGTTGGGTGATCCCATTCGCTGAAAATGTGAAGACCTACAGCATTTCGCGCCAAACGTATACGATGTCCGTTGCGCCAACGGAGGGACAGCTTCTAGGAGACGATTCGATCCGCGCCCGCACCAGGGATGGACAGGAGGTCAATGTAGATGCCTCCGTCATATATTCCATTGACCCCAACAGGATTATCCTGATGCACATCGAGTGGCAAGACCGCTATCAGGATGCTGTCGTCCGTCCGCTGGCGCGGGGCATTATCCGCGACATTGCTTCCCAATATGGCATCGAGGAAATCGTCAGTTCCAGGCGCGCCGAGATGATACAAATAATTACTGATCAATTGAGCACGAAACTTGGCGAGAACAACCTGATACTGGTTGACTTTATCCTGCGCGATATCCACTTCACGGAACAATACGCTGCCGCGGTCGAAGCGAAGCAGATTGCCGAGCAAAACGCTTTGCAGGCTGAATATGTCGTCCTGCAGAAGAAACAGGAAGCCGAGCAGGCCCGTCAGGTGGCCCAAGGCCAGGCGGACGCGGTCGTCATCCAGGCCAAGGGCGCAGCGGAAGCCCGCTTGATTCAGGCCGAGGCCGAGGCCAAGGCACTGCAAATGGTGGCTGCCGTCCTGAGCGGCAATCCCGAGTTGTTGACCTACCAATACATCACCAAACTGGCGCCGAACGTCCAGGTGATGTTCCTGCCCAACAATGCGCCGTTTATCTTCCCGCTGCCGGAGTTGCAGGGGCCGCAGTAGTTCCAGTATTCAGTATTCAGTGTCCAGTCACTGGTCACTGAACACTGGTCACTTTTTTGGAGTGTAATGTAATGGAATCTGTCAAACCCTCCGGCCGCCAGATACGGCTGACCAGCCTTTCGTCTTGCGCGGGTTGAGCGTCGAAACTTAATGCGGAAACGCTGGCGCAGGTTCTGCGCCCGGTTAAAAACATTTTTGACGCCCGCCACTACCCGGACCTGTTGGTCGGCCTGGGTGACCCGGATGACGCCGCCGTCTGGCGCGTGGACGCCCAGCGCGCCCTGGTCGTCACCACCGATTTCTTCACTCCGGTCGTGGATGACCCGTATGACTACGGCATGGTCGCGGCGGCCAACAGTCTCTCGGACGTTTACGCCATGGGCGGGACGCCATTCCTGGCCTTGAACGTGGCCGCCCTGCCTCCTGACCTGCCACCCGAACTCGGCGGCGAAATTTTCCGCGGCGGCGCGGAGAAATGCCGCCAAGCCGGCGTGGTCGTGGCTGGCGGGCATACCATTCAGGATAAAGAACCCAAATTCGGACTGGTGGTTGTCGGCTTCGTCCATCCCGATAAGATGTTGACAAAAGGCGGCGTAAAGGCGGGCGACGCGCTGGTGCTGACCAAGCCGCTCGGCTTTGGCGTCACCACCACCGCGTTGAAACAGCAAAAAGCCGCCCCCGAAGACGTGGCCGAAGTAGTCGGCTGGATGAGCAGCCTCAACAAGGACGCGGCCGGGCTGGCGCTCGAATTCGGCCTGCGCGGCGGCACGGATGTGACCGGTTTCAGCCTGCTCGGTCACAGTATGGAAATGGCGGACGCCTCGCACGTCGGTTTACGCTTCTTTGCAGATAAAATGCCTTTCGTCTCGTGCGCCCGCAAATACGCCGGGATGTGGACCTTCCCCGGCGGCGCGGCGGATAACCGCCTGTACTTTGGGCCGCGCGTGAAATTCGCTGGAAATATCCGCGAAGAAACCCAAATGCTGCTCTTCGACCCACAGACCAGCGGCGGCCTGCTGCTGGCCGTTGCGCATGAAAAGCTCAATGCTTTCATGCAGCGCGCCGAAGAAATCAAACAACCGGCCTGGTTGGTGGGGGAGACGGTTGAAGGCGAAGGTATTGAAGTCATCTAAAATTACGTTTTATCGAGTAGGCCTTCGGCGCATTACGTTTTACTCAAGGCGTAATGCGTAATGCGTAAAACGTAAGACGCAATCATGTGGCACTCTCTCACTCCCCCCTGGCAAGCCTGCCTTGAACTGGCTTGGGAAGCCTATTGTGACGGCACTGTACCCATCGGCGCGGTGGTTGCCGATGCCGGTGGGCGCGTCATTGCCAGGGGGCGAAACCGAATCCACAATGAAATTGGGCCGCAGGGGACAGTCTTCAATCATCAGTTAGCCCATGCTGAATTGAATGCCATTTTGCAATTCGATAGTTTCGCGAAAGGTCGCAACGCCTGTGTGCTTTACACGACGATGGAGCCCTGTCCGCTGTGCCTGGGGGCTTTCTACATGTCTGGTATGCGAACTCTGTGCTACGCAGCGCGCGATCCTTATGCCGGGTCGACAGATTTGATTGGCGCGAACTGGTATATGGCGGTCAAGCCCATCGAAGTCTTTGGCCCACACAACCCGTCATTGGAAACTATCCTTTTGGCAATACAGGTTGAATTTGACCTGAGAGATAGAGGCGAAAAAGAGTTGAATGGCCAGGTGCTGACGCGCTGGCGCGCGGCTGTCCCGCTGGGTGTGGCGCTGGGCGAACAAATTTACCGTTCCGGCGAACTGCGCAAAATGCGGGAACGCGGGGCGTTTGCAGCCGAGGTGATCATGAATTTGTGTCAACAATCAATGGAATTGTCGGTTCCATGAATCGTCCCCACATTTATCCAATGTTGCAGGCTTTGCTTGCCGCCCTGTTATTCGGCGCAAGCGCGCCGCTCGCAAAAGTGCTGCTGGGCGAGATGGAGCCGGTTTCGCTGGCCGCCTTCTTGTATCTTGGGAGCGGAATTGGCCTGCTGATTGTCAAAGCCATTGCACACATCAGTGGACAATCTGGGGAGACAGAAGCGCGGCTTAAAAAAACCGATTCCGCCTGGCTGGCCGGAGCAGTGATCGCCGGCGGCGTTGCCGCGCCAATCGTATTGCTTTTCAGCCTCCAGCAGACACCCGCAGCGACAGCCTCGCTGTTACTTAATTTCGAGAGCGTATCAACCACGCTCATCGCGGCCTATGTTTTCAAAGAGGCCATCAGCCGCCGCACGTGGTGGGCAATCTTATCCATTACATTAGCCAGCATCTTGCTTTCAGTGAACTTCAACGCTGGATGGGGCATCTCGATTGGCGCGCTGGGGGTCTTGGCCGCCTGTGTGTTATGGGGTATTGACAATAACCTCACCCGCCATATTTCTACCAAAGACCCGCTGATGATTGTGACGATAAAAGGACTGGGGGCGGGCCTGTTTTCCCTGATTCTGGCGCGGATACTGGGTGAGCCATTCCCAATTCCCATCGTTCTTATCAAGGCCCTGCTGGTTGGAAGTTTGTGTTACGGGATGAGCATCTTTTTCTTTATCCATGCCATGCGCGGACTGGGTGCGGCGCGCACCAGCGCATTGTTCTCCACCGCGCCTCTGGCAGGTGTGGCGCTGTCGGTCATTTTGTTCAAGGAGATCCCCGGCGCATGGTTTGCAGCCGCTCTCTTGCTGATGGCCGCAGGAACTGTGCTCCTGCTCGGCGAAAAGCATGCCCATTTGCATATTCATGAAGAATATTCTCACGAACATCGTCACGAGCATGCTGACGGGCATCATCCGCATCGTCATGCTGTTGATTCTCGGCGCAGCCGATCTCACTCACATGACCATTCACATTGCAGAACAGAGCATAAGCATCACCATTTGCCCGATATTCATCATCGCCATGAGCATGTCACACGGCTTTCCCTGTGGGAGGCTGGGCTGGCAAGTAATACGGTCAACGAA
>JASEHI010000085.1 GCA_030018695.1 Anaerolineales bacterium | reverse complement strand
GGTGCTGCTCGGTTTCCAGGGAGATCGCCAGCGCCGGGATGCCCATTGCAGCCGCCTCAATACAAGTTAGCCGCAGGATGTCCATCACTTCGTCATCTCCTTCCAGATACACGTGAGTGACGCCCTGGGATCTCAGGTCAGTCACAGTTGCCTTGGCCTTTTGACGCAGATCATTGTAGACGGTCAGTGATCTTTTCAGGTACTGCAAGGTGCGCTGCGTCAGAACGGACATGCCTTCTGGCGTCAGTTGATATTTCAGCCGCGTGCGATCCAGGTGAGAGACTTTAACATAGCCGCACGTGATCAGCCGTTTGATATACCAGTTCACGCTGCCCACGGCTATTCCCAGGCGGGCAGATAGACTCGCCTGGGTGACCAGCGAGTCCTGTGCGATTGCATCGAGAAGTTCGTATTCCTGGCTTTTTATCATGACGAGGTTGTTGAGCATTCAGATTTTGAATTCTCACACGAAAACCTTGTCCTGTCAAGAGGCTCCTTGTAATCGCCCGGTGTGTATGGTAAGATGTTGACTGCTTGTGGTTTTCTGTCTGAAAGGGAATCGCGCGATGACACTCGATGAAATTCTACGTGACATCCATGCGCTCGAAGAGGATCTGCTGGTGTTCGAGCGTAAATACGGCGTGCTGACTGAAACATTCTACGCCGCCTACCAGCAAGGGGAGGAGGCGGAAGACGACGCCTGGGTGCTGGATTGGGGCGAGTGGGCAGGCACTTACGAGATTTTGCGTGAGCGCCAGGAGCAGTATCATCAAGCTGTTCAAGCTTTATTGCAGCAAGAAGCTGTTTCCAGCCTGTCTCACCTGATCGGACGCACAGCTCGCCATGAACCCCTTGCGGTCGCTCGTTGAATACGAGCAATTCGTTTACACGCTCCAGCAGCGTTACGCCAGCGTACGTCACTCGACGCTGACGGTTATCCGCCGCGGCGCGGGCGTGGCGCGCCTGGCTGGCGATATGGAAATCGGCAGCTACCGCCTGGCTGTACGTGAAAAACTCTCCTTCGTGGGCGAGACCGGACGGATTGCCAGTTATGGGTACGAGGTCTGGCACGGCAGTGAGAAGTTGTACTGGTACGATTCGCAGGCTCACCCAGACGACCCTGCTCTGGCGGCCACCCATCCGCATCACAAGCATATTCCTCCTGAAATCAAACATCATCGCCTGCCTGCGCCCGAGCTTTCGTTCACCCAGCCCAACCTGCCATTTCTCATCGAGGAAATCGAGCATCTGCTGACCCGAAACGAAAAAGTTCCATCATAGCTGTTCATACCTTCCGCGCCGAACCTTTTGGCAGTGCCGAAGGCCTACTCGGTAGAGGACCGTCTACCTGCCTCGCAGCATGAACCGCCTGCGCGCATTGATGAGCGGCGCGACGACTTTGCGGAGCAGATATTTGACCGGCAGGATACCCAACCAACTACCCCCATCCCGATAATGCACCCTCAGCATCTCCGGCCAGCAGCGCTCGTCGGCGGCGACAGTCTTGCCCTGGCTGTGCAGGCGGAAATTGGCCACACGCGGGGATGGTAGCGCAATTTGCTTATGCGTGCCAGCCGCACCCAGAGATCATAATCCATCGCAAAGTAGAACGAGGGATCGAGCGGCCCGACTTGACAAAGGCACTCCTTCTGGTATAATGATTTCTGAAAAGAGCAGAAATGTATACTTTATTGAAACCACTGCCTGTCCGCGAAGAACTCATCCGCAGGAAAGTCGGGGTCTTCACACCCCAGGATTTCCGACGCATCTTTCGCACCACAGACTCTAAGACGAAGTATTTTCTGGAAGAATACACCAAAGGTGGACTATTCGCGCGGCTTAAGAATGGATTGTATGTGTTGAAAACCGATCCGCCACCCGAGGAAGAGATTGCCAACCTCATCTACCGTCCATCTTACATCTCATTTGAGTACGCCCTGGCAACCTACGATATCCTTCCAGAGATGCCCTATTCCGTCACCTCAGCCACCACCAAACCCACGCGCACCTTTGCGATGGGATCGCGGACCTTTTCCTACTATACTATCAAGAGGAAAGCATTCACAGGCTACACGCCAACCAAGCGAGGTGAACGAACCATTCTGATTGCCGAGCCGGAAAAAGCCTTCGTTGACTATATCTATTTCGTCTCTCTCGGCAAGCGAGCCAGGAACGATCGCCTGAATACGGCCGCTCTGGACAAGCAAAAAGTCCTGCACTACGCCAGCCGGTATCAAAGAGCAGGCCTGGACAAAATGATTGGGGAGAGCCTGTGATTACGGACGATGCCCTCAGAGTGCTGGCCACCAAATTCCAGACCACCGAACTCAATGTCCGGCGCGAGTACTTTCAGCACCTGTTCTTGTCGTATTTCTATCAGCAACCGCTCTCGGATCGAGTCCTCTTTAAGGGTGGCACGGCCCTCCGGATGCTCTACGGCAGTCCACGCTTTTCGGAAGATCTCGACTTTAGTGCTTCCATCAGTGATGTCCATACGCTTGAAGAAGCCATTCTGGGAACCCTGGCGGCAATTGTGCGCGAGAACGTGGAGGTGGACGTCGTAGAGTCCAAGACGACAACCGGCGGGTACCTGGCAATGGTTCGATTCCAGACGGAGCACACATCAGTTTCGATTCAACTTGAGATCTCCCTTAGAGAAGGTGAGAAAAGGGGTGAGGCGATGACAATCGTCTCTGATTTTGTTCCGGCATACACAGCCCTGGCGTTGGCCAGAGATCTTCTCGTTGACGAGAAGATACAAGCATTGCTGTTCCGCGAGAAGGCGCGTGACTTCTATGACCTGTACTTCATTCTGCGAGCGAACCTGCTCCCACCTCACAAGAAGAATGTCTTGCCGCAGGTACTGGAAACGCTGAGGAAATCCAGAATGGACTTTGAACAGGAGTTGAAAGAGTTCTTGCCCAGAAGCCACTGGGCGATCATTCGCAGTTTCCCGGCCTCCCTCGAAAAAGAAATCAAAAGATTCCTGTGATTTCGCCAACGACTTGGCGAGATCACTACACCCCCTGCCGAGTCTATCGCCCGCACCACGCTGCATTCCTAGTAGGCTGTCGGAGATTTAAACACCTTCCGCCTGCGCCGCCACGTCCATAATGGGGCGATTGCCTTGCGAATGTAATACTTCGCCACGATCGGCGCGAGGAAACTTCCTCCATCCCGATAATGCACCCGCAGCATCTCCGGCCAGCAGCGGTCGTCGGCGGCGACAGTCTTGCCCTGGCTGTGCAGGCGGAAGTTGGCCCAGGTGCGCGGGGTGTAGTGAAGGGGGGCCAGGGCGGCGAGGCGCACCCAGAGATCATAATCCATGGCAAAGTAGAACGACGGGTCGAGCGGCGCGACCTTTTTCCACAGGTCAGCGCGGAAAAAGGCGGCCTGCTGGGGGATGTGGACGTAACCGCGCCGCAATTTACGGTAATCGGTCTGCGCGGCGGGGAAACGACCGATGAGGCGCCCATCTTGGTCAATGAAGTTGGCCTCGCCGTACACTAACCCGACCTCCGGCCGGCTCTGCAAAAACTCGACCGCCTCAGCCACCG
Organism: Anaerolineales bacterium; assembly: GCA_030018695.1. Classification (GTDB taxonomy): domain Bacteria; phylum Chloroflexota; class Anaerolineae; order Anaerolineales; family Villigracilaceae; genus CG2-30-58-95. The sequence continues at coordinate 6,636 of JASEHI010000085.1, read as the reverse complement.
CCCCCGGCTGGTAGGTGTCATCCGAGTTCAGCCAGGCCAGGATCTCACCTTTGGCGCGCGCAAAGCCCTTGTTGAGCGCCTCGGTCTGACCTTTATCCGGCTCGGAGACCCACCAGGCTAATCGCTCCGCATAGCGGCGGATAATATCAACACTGCCGTCGCTAGAGCCGCCGTCCACGAGGATATATTCGATGTCCGGATAATCTTGTTCCAGCACCGAGCGGATGGTGGCTTCCAGAAACTGTGCCTGGTTGAAGGAAGGTGTGACGATGGAAACAAGCGGTTGGAAAGTTGAAGGTTGAAGGTTCAAGGTTGAAGGTTGTGTTTTCTCAGTGAAGCCGTTGATGTAAATCAAAAATCCAATAGCCATCCCCTTCATCCATGGCAATCAGCTGATAATGAGTGGTGAGGTACTCGCGCAAGTCGGCCTGGCTCTGCCATTCTGGCGGAGAAGTGATCACAAAGAGGTCCTTACCAGCCGTCTGCTCGGCAAAAGCGGCGGCGAAATCAGGCTGCTGCTGACCGGCGAGTTGGCGCAAGTTTACGTCGGCGGTTGTCATCCAATGCGCGCCGTTCACCCAACCCCAATATGCCAGGCGGTAACCGTAATCGCCGGAGAGTTCGATGACGCTTTTGTCATGGCCGATGATCTGCCCAAGTTCCTGCCAGAATGGGATCTCATGGCGGTAACCCTCCCGCACCAGGGTGACGCGTACTTCCCACAAGTTTATCAGGATGCCAAAGAACAGGATGCCTAAAAATCCAGCCCGCCGGAGGCCTAACGGCAATGGCCCTTTTTGCGCGGCCAGTTGCCCCATTACCAGGCCGGTGATGGGCAGCAAACCGATGGCGACGATCGGGATGAGCGGTAAGTGGTAATAATTATGGGTGATGAAATGGTAGGGAAAAGCCAGGCCATAGATCAGGTAGCTGATCCATAAACCAATCAAGAGGCCGCGTTGGGCGCTCCTCTGAGCTACGAGTACGCCGACCAACGCGATCAGCAGCACTTCAAAACCGACCAACCCGCCGGCCGTAAATACCCAACTGACGTAGAAACCCGGGTCGCGGAGCATATCGGGAAAGAAACGGAAAGCGAATTGATCCCCCAGCGTACCCAAGATGAAGAGGCCGTAAATATAGAAAAGAACATTAGGCAGGGCAGTCAGCCCGGCGACAGCCCAAACCTGCTTGTCGAGGATAATCCGTTTGAGCGCCCCCCGGCTGAGAACGAGACCGGCGGCGGCACCCAGCAAGGGGAATACAGCCACCGATTTGACCAGGATGGCAAGGCCGGTCAAAGCGCCAGCCAACAGGGCTGCGCTCCCCGTCCGGCGCGCCTCCCAGCGGTAAAGCGCCCACAACGCCCAGACGATCAGGGCGGTCATCAAAGGATCGGGCAGGAATGTCCGGCTGGCGATCACACCGAACGGCAGGAAGAGATAATAAGCCAGGGCAACGACCCCGGCCGCGCGTAAATTCATCTCGCCGGCCAGTAAAAACAGGGCGACGCCTCCCAGCAGCCAGAAAAGGGATGAATAGATGCGGGCGATCCACAGGCGTTCTCCGGTTACGCGATATGTAAGCGCCACAAGGCTCTCCATCAGTGGAGGTTCGATCAGCGCTTCTGATTTCCATTGCGCAACGGCCATCTCGCGTTTCCAATCCGGCACATCGGTCAAAGTTTGGTAATACATGCCGCGCGCGATCAGGGCTGAGCGGTATTGGCGCACCATGTAGAAATCGTTGGGCGGATCGGTCAGGTCGAACAGCCGGATGCCAAGCGCCAGCACAAACAGGATGCCGATCACAACCGGTATGGCCCAGCGCCGGGGAAAAAAGGATGGTTGTTGATCGCTCGGGGTCATCTTTTAAATGGCTCCCACGTTTTCGCCAAATATATACCCGCACTGCCCAATTCCAAAACGAGCGTGATCAAAGCAGCCCAATTCAGGAGTTGTTGGGCAACCGGCAAGTTCCACGTTGGCTGGCGGTGATGGATGAAATCGGTCAACTTGTCCCGCTCCGCGAGCGGGATGCGCTTGAAGGGTATGGACTGGTTCTCTTGCGGAAATACAAAGCCGGTTGGGTCGGTCATGTTGAAATAACCATTCTCAATATCGTAGACCGAGCCTTCGTGCAGGTTGGTGCGGAAAGTTTCGATGTCGCCGAAGAGGGTCTCGAACGGGCGCAACCCGCTTGCGGAGGCCTGGAACACCTCCCAGTCGTTGATGTCGGGGATGATCCGGTCCATGACAAAGGTTTCACCTTCGCGCTGGATTTTTTCGTAAGCGGTCAGCGGGTAACCAACCCCGAAATTACGCACCTGGTATTTCATCGGGATCAGGTAGTAGGCCCACATGCCGGCCAGGGCAACGCCATTGAGCAGGAGGAAGACGACCAGAGTTTTTTGTTTCGACTTCCAGTTTTGTGTCCAGTTATTGAAAATAAACGCCCCGACCACCGCCAGCGGAAAAATGAAAGCGGATGTCCAACGCGAGTTGACTCGCATGGACCTGAGAAATGGCAGATCGCGAATTTGGGGATACACCACCCCACTTGCCAGGATAAATTCGATCACCAGTAAAATGGCGATGACCAGGCATGCGAGTGCCAGGAGCCTCTTAATTGGGATGGAAACTTTTTTTATATTGGGTGTGCGGGACAAAAAGGCGAGCGCGCCGCCGGCCAAGAGGACGACAAGCGCCGGCGATAGACCCGCATCCAGTTCCCAAAAACTATACGGCGAGCCGGTCCATTCTGCCAGCCGGACGATAAAAACGATCGGGCTTTTTCCAATCAACACCAGCAGCGGGGCAATCGTCATTGTCCCGATGAGTTGAAATATGATCCCACCCACGCCCGTCAGCCAGTTGGTATTGTATTGATCGCTGACTGCTCTGGAGAAAAGCTGCATGAAGGCAGACACAGCATAAATTTTCGAACCAGACAATAAGACGGTCAGGGCGCCTCCCCATAAGGCGACCGCCAGCAAGCGCCTGGCGGACAACAAAGAGGGTTTGAGCAAATAGATCAAAGGGATGACGACCAGAAGCCCAAGCAAAGAGATGAAAGCGACGTAAAAACTGCCGGAATATATCAGCAGGGCATAGATCAGCGAAAGGAAGATTCCTGCCAGCCAGCCCGGGAGCCTGGGATTTGCGCTGATGACCACGATAAGCGCAAACAGCGGAAAGGTCTCGAAGGATAAATGCCCAACTGCCATTTGTTGAAAATAAAAACCGTTGACGCAAAAAAATACCGCTCCCAAGATGCCCGCCAGCGGCTGCAGCCCGAGCAGTTGCTTTAGAAAAAAATAGGCGGCGACCAACCCAATCGCCGAGTAGATGACGATGGAGGCCAGAATAGCCCACCACGGGTTGACAAACCAGGTAAGCAATTGGACGAGCGAGAATTGCATCTGGTGCGGGTTGGGATAAGCCGGCAATCCCCCGCCGAAACTGGGGGTATACCATTGGACGCTCAATCCGTTTACTTTGTAGTGGAGGTGGGTATCAACCAGGCGGGGCATGAAATAAGCGTAGTCATGACCAACTGCCGGATAAGTTGCATTGAGATACGGGACGATGAAAAAGCCTATCGTCAGGATATTCAGTATGATAAGGGTTGTGATTAGATAACGTTTTTTGAGTCCACTGAAAAAACTAACCGCAGAGAGCGCAGAGAGCACAGAGTTCTTTATTGGTTGATTCTCCGCGTGCTTTGCGGTCTCTGCGGTAAAACGACTTTTTGCAGTGGACTCGTTTTTCATTTTGGCGATTGGCTGCCAATGGTTAAGGCAAAACAGGATGCTGGAGGTCAAAGATAACATATTCATCCGTCTCGGCATAGACCGGATAATTGGAATAGAGCAGCTCTTTTATCACCGGCTGGTTATTCAACTCGCCGAACATGGTGACCAGGAAGTATTGTTTCCCGGCGGTGTCATCGGCGAATTTTTGGCGGATATCCAAATCCTGCCCGGCCAGGTAACGAACCTGGATATCCGCGCTGGTGAACCAGGCGCTGGAATTCTGCCAGCCCCAGTAAGCCAGGCGGTAGCCGTAGTCCTGCGTCAGGCCGATGACCGTGGCGTTATGCCCTAGTTTATCACCGATCTCTTCCCAGAAAGGAGCCTCGTTGCGATAATCCGCGGAGGCCAGGCGGGCGCGGGCATACCAGGACTGCACAGCCACGCCGAATAACACCAGCACAACCAGCACCAGGCGCGGGAACAGGCCGGGATTATGTTGAAAGAAACGCTCGAAAATCACTTTGACGGCCGGCGCCAGGGACAGCGCGGCAATCGGGATGACCGACAGATGATAATAGTCATGCGTGGTGAAATGATAGGGGAAGGTCATCCCAAAGGCGATATAGCCAAGCCATAATCCCAGGAGCAGGGGCCGTTCCCGGCGCGCCTCCGCCAGAAAAACGCCCACCACGCCCAGCGTCCACACCCCAAAGCCGACCGCGCTGCTCATCAGATTCTGCCAGCTGAAATAAAAGGCCGGCTCCAGCCACATCTTCGGGAAGAAGCGCAGTGCGAGCTGCCCTTCCAGGAGACCTGTCACCATTCCGTAGATCGTATATACTGCGGTGGGCAAGACCAGCAGCCCGCCCATGACCCAGACCTGCGGGTCGCGAATTGAGCGTTTCAGCCCCCGGGACCCCAGAATGACGCCCGCGAATCCCCCAACGACGATGAAAACTGACAGGTTTTTGACGAGCAGCGCCAGCCCGCCAAAAAGGCCGAAGAGAAGCGCCCATTTCCACTTGGAGGTATTCTGCCAGCGGAAGAGCGCCCAAATAGCGAAAACGATAAGCGCCACCATCAGCGGGTCGGGTTGAAAGGCGCGACTGGCGATCACCCCGTAAGGGGCAAAGAGATAAACGAGCGTCCCAATGATTGCCGCGCCGCTGGAGGCCAGTTCACGGATGAGCAGGAAGAGCGCCAATCCGCCTACCACCCAGAAAAATGATGAATAAATGCGGGCAATCCAGATGTGCTCGCCGGTCAAGCGGTAAGTTTGCGCGACAATGGTCTCCAACACCGGCGGCTCGATTGTCCCGGTATCGCCCAGGGCGATTGCCAGTTCGCGCTTCCCCTCTGGAGCGTCGGTGACGTACTGGTAGTACATGCCGCGCGCCTTGATGGCGGAGAACAACTGGCGCGTGGGAGCGAAATCCAGTGGCGGGTCGGTCAGGTCGTACATGCGCAGGGTAAAGCCCGCCAGGAGCATCAACGCCAGCGCGGCCGGCCACATCCAGGGGCGTTCACGGAAGATGATCTTCTTGACGAGAAAGTTTTTCATGATTTGTTTTTTTTCAATCCCAGGCGGCGAGTGCGCAGACGGTCATAAAAGCCGCGCAACTTATGCAATCCGAGCAGCGAGAGGACGGCCAGCAAGGCGTGTTTCCAGTCGCCGAGTGCGGTCGGCGGATGCAGGCGGAAGGCGCGCCCGTAGGCGCGCAGGGCGGCGCGCGGCTGACCGGCGTCGGTCAGATAGAAGGCATCGAAACGGTTGACGCCGGCCAGGATGCGCTTCTCGTCCGCGGCGATGATTTCGGCAAACGCCGGGCGGGATTTCAGGTCGTCAATCAGCACCTTCGCTTCGCGTCCGTAGGCCGCGCCGCGCGTGCGGTTCTTGGCCTGCTCGTGGTAGCGCGCTGCCGCCCAGGTCTGCGGCACATAAACAAGCGGGTTTTTTTGCGCCATGCGCATCCACAGCAAGTTATCCATCAAAAGCTGGTAGGCCGGGTCGAGATAATCCACCTCTTCCAGCACGGAGCGGCGCATGAAGGCCGCCGGCTGGCAGATGATGTTGAAAGCCAGCAGGTCAGCCAGCGTGTATTGCCGGGCGCGCATCAGGTTGAACGGTTTGCCGTCCGCATCAATCGCCAGGGCATCGCCATAGACGAGGCCCGCTTCTGGGTGGGACTGGAAGGCCGCCACCGCCGCCGAGACCGCCCCGGGCAGGTACACGTCGTCCGAGTTCAGCCAGCCGACAATCTCGCCGCGCGCTCGTTGCAGGCCTTTGTTGACCGCCTCGGACTGGCCGGAATCCTTCTCGGAGACCCACCAGGCCAGCCGGTCGGCATATTTCTTGATAATCTCTACACTGCCATCTGTGGAAGCGCCGTCCACGACCAGATATTCGATATTGGGATAATCCTGTTCCAGCACCGAGCGCAGGGTGGCTTCGAGGAAACGCCCCTGGTTGTAGGATGGGGTGACGATGGAAACAAGCGGTTGGAAAGTTGAAGGTTGAAGGTTCAAGAGCTTGCCCTGAGTGAGACGAAGGGTTGAAAGTTGCAGGTTGCAGGTTGAAGGTCGCAGGTCGAAAGTTTAGAAAAGAGACAGGTAGTCGGCTTTGGGGAAGACGGTCAGTTTGCCGCCGATGGTGGCATCCAGCACCTGGCGGCCGTCTGCCTCGTAAGCGGCTTTTGCCATGCGATAGGCGCGCTCGGAGGTCTCCAGGTCGGGCAGTTGCCACTTGAAGCCTTTGCCGAAGTAATTCGGCGCGAAGTGGTTGGGGTCATCGCCCTGCGAGGTAACGGTTTTATTGGCATCACCTTTAGTGACAAAGCTATGGTCCACCCCAATCAGGATGGCCTGTGAGAAGCCCATGTGGT
>JASEHI010000084.1 GCA_030018695.1 Anaerolineales bacterium | reverse complement strand
GTTCCGTTTTTTCTAATCGAGCTATAGATTTCCCCTCTTGTGTCTCTGACTTCTCATCCAGCGAATCGCGCCCCTTTTTTCTCCTATAGAGCAACAGGTAACCGGTCGCAACTGAAATTACGACCGCCAGAACAAGAATGGCAATTATATAACCTGAGGTATTCATACTCGCCCTATCCCACTGATGTTCCCTCGTATCAAGGCTAAGACTGAATACTGGCAACTTCCTTTTTGCTGCCCTTGCCTGGTAACATCTCCATTGTGTTCATCAGCCCTCCCAAAACAAAGGCCACTCTTGGTAGAGTGGCCTGCGGATACCAATCCCAGAATCGGCGGGTGCAACGCTGGGGCGAATACCACTCTTGTATACCAAAATATTATAGCACCAACTTGCACGCCGCATTCACGCCTTTCAGTTTTCTCACTGGCCATCCATTACGCTTATCAACCGCGCTACTTCACGGCCCAATGAGGGGCCGATGTTGGGGATGCTTTGCAATCCTTTCAAACCCATCGTCCGGTAAACCAGCCCAATATCCTGTTCCAAATCTTCAACGGCCCAGGCCGCTTTGCGGTATGCCCAGACACGGTAGCTCGATTCGCCGTTCAGTTCCAGCGCGTAGGCCTGATCGGCCAATCTTTCGACGATGCGCTTGTTGAGGGCGCGCTTGTCGCCAGGGATGATCGGGCGCGGGACGCGGTCACGGATGCCATATTTTTCACATAGTTCGCGGATCTTCAGCGCGATCTTCCGCCAGGGATAGTCTGCCGGCGCGTAACTCTTCGGCGGATAGATGCGTTGATAGAGTCCCAACAGGTCAGGGAAACGCGCGCGCAGCACATCGAAGAAATAGGTGCGCTGCTGATCGGAAAGGGTCAGGCTGCTGGCCAGGACGAACCTGCCGCCATGCTCCGCCGTACGGCGGACGACAGCTTCCAGGTTGGCCTCGTCATCGCACAGGCCGGGCAGGATGGGCATCATGCACGTGCCGGTCAGGATGCCGGCCTTGGCGAACTCTTCCATTGCGGCGAAACGTTTTTCGGGCGGCGGGGCGAGATGCTCCATCTGGCGGATTTTGTCGAAATTGGGCGAATCGGGCGTGGAGATGATGCTGAAAGCCACCACCGAGGGGGCGCGCGCGTTGATGGCCTGGATCAGGTCGAGGTCGCGCAAGACGAGCGGCGAGCGTTCCAGCACGAAGACCGGGAAGCCCAGGTCGCGACACACCTCCAGCATCCTGCGCGAGACCTCAAACTTGCGCTCGGCGGGCTGGTAATCGCCGGTGAAAACCAAGTCAACCGGCGCGCGGCTGAGGGCGCGGCGCAGCAGGTCGGGCGCATTTTCCTTGACCTTGATGACGTAAGCGAAGTCATCTGGGTTGTCGTATGGAGAATATTTCTGCTCGCGGCAATAGCAAAACACGCAGCCGTACTGGCAGCCGATGTAGGGATAGGCGCTGTAGCGCGTCCAAAACCAGTGGTCGGCGCGTTTGGCCTTGTTGAGGATGGTTTTGGGATTGTATGGGATGAATGCTGTTCGGCGGGATGCCATAACTGTGGAGGTGGAGAATTGGAGACTCAGGCAGCTTTTATTTTCGCACGCCAATCCTGGACAGCAAATGGCAGGTAAAGGATCAAACCTATGGCCACTCCGATGACTTCTATCCAGAGAATGTACCACGGCCATTCGGGCAGCAGGTCGAGCAGGGTAGCGACCGGCGGCTTCTCGGCCAGGAAAAGATAGTTGCTGCCGGTGAGCGTATTAATCACAAAGATTATCGCCAGGTAGATGTTCATCCATAAGATTACCCGCAGCAACGACTTCCATGTCGGGCGGAGGCCTTCAACCACGGTCATGTAGATAGCCATGCTTACAATCAGCCCGTGGGAGATGAACGACTGGAAGAAGCGGAAATGGGGAAAACCATAGATATCCAGGTAAGGTGTGATCAGCACCTGCGATGCTCCGCCGATGCCCATGAAATAAACAAACTCATAGATAAAATAGTTCTTTGTAATCAGCATCAGACCACCCGCCCAGACCAACAGGCTGCAAATGTGCAGCGGCAGCATGGTCTGGACAGTCCATATCCCGCTCTTGTAATTCCACACGTGCCAGGCAATTTCGTTCAGCCAGAGCACAGCCGCGATGACGTAAGCTGCCCTGCGTCTCGCCTTTTCCGGTGCTTTTTTGAAGCGCCAGATCAAGGCGATGTTAAAAAGAATGAGGGAGGCCAGCGTACCGATATGCGCCGGGCCAAACATTACGAAGGGTGACCCGGTGTAATAGTAAGCAAAATAGCGCTCCATGTTTTCTCCTGCTATATAGTATAACTCTGTAAAAACTATGCCAACCGCGAAGATTTTGTGCGCAGCACCTACTCGGTAGCGCGATATTCATATCGCCTTTGGTTGCGGAATGAATTCCGCGTTACGGGTGGCTACAGAAACCAATCCCGCTGTAGCTTGACATTAGTTTATAGCAGAAATTGCGTCGCGTCAAAGGGGATACAGGATTTTCAAATGGGAGTAGAAATTCACGCGCCATTGTGGTAAAGTATATGTGGGGGAATTGAATGGTTGTCCTGAGATGAACGAAAGGAGGTGGCTCATGATGACCCCAAGGAAGAGAGGCGTGTTCAATATTTTGCTGGCCGATGACGGTTCGGAACATGCGCGCGCGGCGGTCGCTCTGGTGGGCGACTTGCCATTACCGTCCGAGTGCCTTATCACCGCGTTCAGGGCCTTTACCTCGACCCAGGCAGCTGAGGTGGCTTTGCTGGAACAAGCCTTGGCGCAAACTTGCAGCCAGTTACAGAACAAAGGGTTGCAGACGAAATCCGAATTGACACTCGGCTACCCGGCTGAAAAGATTGTCGAATACGCTGAAGAACACAGGCCGGACCTGATCGTGGTCGGCGCCAAAGGGCTGCGGGCAACTCTCGGCATTTTACTGGGCGGCGTCGCTCAGCAGGTGGTCGAATATGCCTGCTGCCCGGTACTGGTCGTGCGCGCCCCTTATCACAACTTGCGGCGCGTCTTACTGGTCAGCGATGGTTCAGCTTATAGCCAGGATGCCGTAAAATATCTCGGAAAATTCCCGCTTCCTGGCGGGGTGGGTCTGCATGCAATGCATGTCTTACAGCCCATATCGTTCCCGGTCATGATTGCAGAGCCACCCTATTCGGGAATGGCAATGGTGGAGCCGCTGCCCGTGCCGGAGGAAGTTGCCGCCCAGCGCGCCAGGGAAGAGAAGGAAGGACAAGCTCTTCTCGATCGCACGGTAAAAAACCTGAAGACGTTTGGCCTGACTGCCACCACGGTAATCAAGCGCGGGGATGCCGCCACCGAGATCATCGCCTATGCCAAAGACCAGAAAATAGACCTGATCGTCACCGGCTCGCGCGGTCTCAGTCAATTCAAGTCCTGGTTGTTGGGCAGCGTCTCGCGCAAACTGGTGCATTATTCGGGCTGCTCGGTGCTGGTCGTGAGAAGCGCAGAGTCGGCTTAACCGACCGCGTTCGAGAAATTGTCAGTGCAGCTTTTCCTCCGCCGCAACGCGCAGGCAATGTTAGTATTTCTGATTCTGCTGGATTTTGTGGTTGGGCATATTTTGCCCAAACCGTCCACGAATTTTCACGAATACACGAATTTGCGCCGTCCATTCGTTTATTCGTGGCCTTATTCGTGGATGGTTTGCAACGAAACCACAAATTCCGTTAGAACTAGTAGTATTTAACGGTTCTTTGCTATTTTCGGCTCTTTGGTGTTTAGTGGGGTTGCCTCAGATTTTACCGCAGAGCACCCTTCGGCAGGCTCAGGGCAGGCGCGGAGAACGCAGAGATTTTTAAGATTTTCTCCGCGAACTCTGCGATCTCAGCAGTGAAAGCGGGTTTTACCCCACTGAATCCCAAAGAACCCTATTTTCAGTCAAGTCGGAGGATAGAAATGGATTTCTTCGAAGTCGTCAACGAACGTCATTCCATGCGCGCCTTTGCCAGTCAGGCGGTGGAGGAAGAGAAGCTGCAAAAAATCCTCGAAGTTGCCAACCAGGCGCCCTCGGCGGGAAATATGCAGGGCTATGAGATTTATCTCGTCAAGCGGGAGGCGCACAGGAAATCTTTGGTCAGGGCAGCGCTGAATCAGGAATTTATTGCCGAAGCGCCGCTCACGCTGGTCTTCTGCGCCAACCCGGCGCGGTCGGCGGCGCGCTACGCGCAGCGCGGCGTCCGGCTCTATTCGCTGCAGGATGCGACAATCGCTTGTACTTATGCGATGTTAGCCGCCACCGCGCTGGGACTTTCAACGGTTTGGGTGGGGGCGTTCGAGGAGCAGGCTGTTCGAGAGGCGGTTGGCATCCCGCCCGAACTCATTCCGGTGGCGATGCTGCCGATTGGCTACGCCGGGAAGAAGCCGCGCATCACACCCAGACGCGCGTTGAACGACCTGGTGCATCACGTGTGAGTATTAGGGAGAAATGCCGCTGGTATAATTCGGTGAAAGATAATTTGAATTTCATTAAGCACGCCACTGTGTTCCCTTGCAAGGGTGCAATAAGTAGGCTGAAAGGATGTGTGAAATGTTGCAGACTGTTTGGGCAGAGATTCGCGATGGGAAGATAGAACTACTCGAAGGGGTCCCTCTCCCTGAAGGCGCGAAAGTAATTGTGACATTGTTGTCTGAGGAAGACGATACGATGTTCTGTTTATCCGCCAGTGAATATTCACTCGCTGAGATCTGGAAAAACACCGGAGACGATATCTATGCCGAATTACTCTGCGCAGCACCTACTCGGCAAGAATGATGTCCTTCTGGTTCGATATCCATTTACTGATTTGTCAGGGGCCAAGGTACGCCCTGCTGTCGTAGTCTACGTCTAGGAAGTGTTCCGCGCTTGAAAACGATCCTTATTCTTTGTCTCTTTTTCATGCTGGCCTCCTGTGTGCCGGCGAGGCAGGCGACGCCGCCTTCCTCCCCGTCCGCGATAGTCAGCGCGACGGCCTCCTCGCCGTTTTCGCCTGCCGAGGTGTCTGCCTTTCTCGAAGAACGACTGAAACTGGTCAGGGGTATCGAAGCGCAGGGCGTGAGCGACCCGGACGTACTGCGCGTCATGCGGGCAGTGCCGCGCCACGCGTTTGTCCGGCCGGAATTTCTTGACCAGGCCTACAACGATCATCCCCTTCCCATCGGTTACGGCCAGACCATTTCGCAGCCTTTCATCGTCGCCTGGATGACCGAACTGCTCGAATTGGCGCCTGGCGACCGCGTGCTGGAAATCGGCAGCGGCTCGGGCTACCAGGCCGCGGTGCTGGCTGAGTTGGGCTACGTGGAAGTGTACACTATCGAGATCGTCCCCGAACTGGCCGCCAGCGCCACGGCGCGCCTGCGGGAATTGGGATATAGCGGGATTCATTCCATGCAGGGGGATGGTTATTACGGCTGGCCAGCATATGCGCCTTTCGATGCCATCATCGTCACTGCCGCGCCGGATCATTTGCCTGCGCCGCTGGCTGAACAACTGGCCGAAGGCGGGCGGCTGGTCATCCCCATCGGCCCGCCGGGCTGGTATCAGACAATGTGGAAATTTGTCAAAGAGAAAGGGGAGTTGAAGGCCTATAACATGGGCGGCGTAATCTTTGTCCCCTTTACCGGTGAGGGCGCGGAGAAGAGGCCGGCCTCGGGCGAACCCATTCCGTGATCCAGGCCGCGAGGTAGCACAGCGCGCCGATTCTCAGCACCCAACTGAATCCAAAAGTGAGCGCCAGCAAGGCTGCCAGCACCGAGGCCACCACCGAGGCCACGCCGTTCACAGCCCAGAGCCAGGGGATGGCGGATGGCGGATGGCGGACTTGCCCTGAGCGCAGTCGAAGGGTGGCAGATGGCGGATGGTGGATGCCAGACGGTTTTTCTGTGACCCAGCGAATTCCGGCCGGGAAGGGGATGCCCATCAGGAAGCCGAGCGGGGCGAGGATAAGTGCCGTCAGAGCCAGTCGCAGTAAGAATGGGAGGCCAAGCGTAAGCGTGAAAATATAGGGAAGCAAGAAGGGCGTGAATACGAGCAGGATGACGAGAATGAGAAGGGCTAATCGCAGCGGGATGCGATGGCTCAGGCGGCTTCCCAGGGCTGAGAAGAGAAGCAGGGAAAAGATCACGGCGCTCATCGCGTAGGCCGGATGGCCGAGGTAAAGGATAAATCGCTGGATGAGGGGGATTTCGACCAGCATGAAGGCCAGGCCGATGAAGGTGAAGTAGAATAGATGACGGAGGATGGACCCTTCGGCTAAGCTCAGGGCAGGCGACGGATGACGGGGGATTGATGACTGCTGACCGGTGACTGACAATGTGTAGCACCCTTCGATAAACTCAGGGCAATGCCTAAACGGCTGGCGACTTGATTTGCGAATTACCAACGGGAGAAGAATCAACGTACAAGCCAGCAGGATTGATAAGGCGAGAAGTGCCAGAATGACGAAGTATCCCGCCCCGCCAAAGGGCTGCCAGGTCTGGCCCAGTTCAGCCCAGACCTGCCCGGCCTGCGACCACTTGAAGTAATGCCCGAAGAAGGGATGGTCGTCGGTTGGCGGGCTGACATCATAGGGATATGCGGCGTAGAAGGCGGCGCGCGGGCTGGCATCCAACAGGGCGGTATAGGCTTGATAGTAGGACGATTCGGGCAAGATATTGTAGCGATTGGTCTCTTCCGGGCGGATATCCGGCGCGTAGGTCATGTCAAAGGCGCGCTCGGCGGTAAAACTGTGTATAGCCAGAAGTTCATCGAGGGTAAACAGGCTGCCTTTCACCAGGATGGTGGCTGTGTTGTAACCGCGAAAGGCGACGATTTGAGAGCGCGGGTCGCCGCCGGTCTTTTCCAGCGCGGTCACGGCCAATGCGAAAGCGCGCAGGTCTTCGCTGGGCGGGTCCTGCAGCCAGCGCGCCACGACCAGCAGGCCGTCGGATTTTAGCCGCTCGAGCGCATCTGTGAATGACTCGACGGTATAGCGATAATCCTCGGCCAGGCTGTACGCGCCTGAGCGCACTGGATGGTAGGAACTTGCCAGCGAGAGGAGGATAACATCGAAATGCTCGTCCGTGCGGCGCAGGTAACTGCGGTCGGATTCGATCACGGTGCGCAGGCGCGGGTCGGCGTAGACCGGCGCAGCCGCGACGATGAGCGGATTGACCTCCACCGCCGTCACCTGCCTGGCGCCGTGAGCCAGCGCAGTGAGGATGTCCAGGCCGCCGCGCGGCTCGAGGATGAGAGTATCGGCTGCGGGTCGCAGTTGGAAGGCGATCGCGGCGGGGAGGTGGTCTGTGAAAGCCACTTTGACGTTTGCCGGCAGGATGCCGCTCAAGTTGTCGCCATCCACCAGCAGGCCGTCCTGCGTGGGAAGCGGCTGGAGGTAGCGGTAACTCAATCCCGGCAGGGAATGGATGCCCGGGCTGCGCACCACGTCCACGCGCGAAAAGGCGTTCCAGCGGCGGTAGATGACCTCCGCGCCCGGATATTGCAGCGCGTAGGAAAGGCTCTTGTAGGGGGAGAGGCGCAGTTCGAGGAGAGGGAGGGGATGGCCGGAGAGACGCAGGGCGGCATCGTAAAACGTAAAGAGTAAAAACGTAATCGCCGCGAGGCGGTAGGACAATTTGTCAAATTGTCCCACTGCGGCCAGCGCGGCCAGGCCGGCGCTCAGGGTCACCATTCCTTCGCTGCCGAGGAAAGATGGCGCGGCCAGGGCGAGGGCGCAACCTGTTGCCGCGCCGAGCAGATTGAATGCGTACGTCTTTCCCGATTCTTGTGGGAATGCTGCCAGCAGCAAACCGACCGCCATGCCGCTGAAGAAAAACGGCGTGGCCAGGGCCAGGTAGTGCAGGACGAGTATCCCAATCTGACGCCGGTCAACGGCGATGCTGAAGGAATCGAAGGGCAGCAGGTTGATCAGGAGATAAGCCCCCAGGATGCTGAGACTGGTCAAGAGCGCCAACCAGCCCAGGCTGCGGCGGGGATCCATCCGCGCCAGGTTGGGCATGATCGCCAGCCAGGTACCGCTGGCCCCGTATCCCAGCATCGCCACGCTGACGATCATGAAGGCGAAATGGTAGAACTGCGCCACCGAGAACAGCCGCGTCAGGGTGACCTGGAAGGCCAGCGCGGCCGCCGAGAGTAAGAGAAGACCGAACAGGGTGGCGCGAGGAGGTGAAGGAGTGGACACGTCTATTTCCTGCCGACCGGCATGAGGCCAAGCGGCTGCTCATCCCCGGTTATATGAAGGACTTTTTTCACCTCATCATCGTTGAAGGCGCCGATGAATACCGTGCCCAGATTTAGCGAAACAGCCTGCAGATATACATTTTGGGCTACGCTGCCCACTTCCATGTGAACATAACTGACGCCGCGCTCGCCGTACTTGACCGTCGTCCGTTCGTAGATTGCTGCAATGACGATAATCGCAGCCGCATCCTGCACTGCGCTCTGGCCGAGCGCAGCCTGGCGCAGCGCCGGACGTTGATCGCCTTCGGCGATGAGGCTGAGCGCGTGGCTTTCTGGCTTATAGCGGTAAATACCGGCGTGAAGATCGGTGACGTTACCGGCAAGGAGATAGATTTCCAGCGGATAAAGAGCGCCGGCGGATGGGGCGGTGCGCAGCCCGGCGGGATGGGTGATGCCCTGGGCCGCCCAAAGAAGTTGGGAGATTTCGGCGAGTGTCAGGGGCTCGCGGCTGTATTCCCGGAGCGACCTCCGTTCCAACAATGCTTTTTCCACGGATGTTTTGCTATCGTGGACAGGCGTGGGCAAGATGAACAGACTGCCCTCTGTCTCGATCGCAGCGGGTTGCGTCTGCCTGGATTGCATGACCAGGATTATGACAAGTACGATGGCTGCTGCGCATACGCCAAAGACGATAAGTGACTTTTTCACTGAACTTAGATCTATTTGCATTTTTCGACCTCCACGGTGTAGACGTAGAAGACGAAGGCCAGCAGCGGGATGACGTACCATTGGAACTGGCTGCCATCGCGCAGGATGGCGAGGGCTTGTCGAGCGGATTCGGTGGGCATGGGAGTCTCCTTTTTTTACCACGAAGGTCACCCTGGCCTAGCCCGCCAGGGCAGGCGAAGTGACACAAAGGGAATTGTTAAAGAAATTATAAGGCGACATGCTTGTACAGGCAACAGGGATAAAAAAAGCCTGTCCGAGGAGGACAGGCAGCGCTTTGGGATAATGTGGGGTTTTTTGTACACGGATGTCACAGATTTACTCTTCGAGTACGATGTCGCGGATTTGCACGGAAAATCCTTTGGAAAGTGGTTTCCTGTTGCCTCTTCCCTTGGCGGTAGCCAACAAAGGCAGTAACTAACGTGCCGATCAAGGCAATCAGGGCGGGCAGGGCGACCGCCCCGCCGACCATAATTGGCTGCTTTTTGCCTCAACAAACCTGCTAATAATCAATGGACATTCCACAACGTTCACAAGGAAAAGTGACACCGTAAGTACACCTATTGCAGTTTTCACAATGCCATTCTCGCCAATCTCGGCACTGCCCACATTTCTTGCAATGCCAAGTGCAACCATCTTCTACCACACTGTTCCAACAGAAGGAATACCAATAGACTTCATGGCATTGAGGACAGGTATAGTCCTGGAGTAACTTCCCAAGAGGCACATTTTCGTGCTCGCAGGGCAGACGAAATGTGATTGCTAACTCGTCTTCCGTCAACGATCTGTATAGTTCAATATTCTGAAGAGTACATGCCGTGATGTGCTCTATATCCACTCCATTCAGGGGGTTATGGCAGTCGGCGCATTGACAAGTTTCGTCGCATGGCTCAAGATTCCTGAGACAAGCACACCGCTTATTATCGCATCCGGTTTTGCATTTGCAATTGTGGCTCTTGGTCATATCCTGAGTTTACTCGATTTCCTTGTCGTTTTCAACGGTCGCTTCAAGGGGCAAGTTGTACCGTTCAAATATCGCCAAGATCTGGTCACGGTCCAATCGTGCTAACATGGCGTAATCGCCTGACAAGCCATAAACTGTATGCCGTGACCGGGTGTTTGTGCCTCTGTCTTTCGCGTCGTATACCTTCAAAAGCAAACAGGCTAAATCATAGATGTCACCCTTGTAAAGTACTTTGACATCTTTCAATGCGCTTACACCGATTTTCTTACCCATCATTTGCTGATAACCTCTATGGTGTGCATCGCGGCAGCCAACGCTGAACTCGGTTGACGGTTTTTAATGTAACCGCTTATATCTGGTAAATTCCTCTTCTTTGCATGATAGCTTGAAATTCTCCTGGTTCTGCCGGAGTTTGTGGTTTGCCACTTTTGCTCAAACCATCCACGAAT
>JASEHI010000083.1 GCA_030018695.1 Anaerolineales bacterium | reverse complement strand
CATGCGGTACCAGTAGTCATCGTCGCGGCCAAACACGTAGCTCAAGCCCCAGAAAGGCACACCAAAACGCCGCAAGAACAACGCCTTTTCCACTTCATCTGTGTAACCTGCCAGATAGGGCATCACCCCACTGGGTGCAATCGTGAAGACTTGCTTTTTCCCTTCCGCATCACGAGCCTTGAGGCAAATCCGCCGCAAGCGCACATCCGTCATCTTGCTGGACGAACGGTCATCGTGCAAGGTGTAGCCGCTGGCTATGGCTTGAGGAAACAGTTCAGAATGTTGAGCAATCATCTCACCCAACCATTCCCGATAGGCGTGGCGATCATCCACAATCGCCCGATATTTCTCCATCGAAATCGGCAGGGTAATCCGCTTGATGGGACTTGTAACATTGGCTTTGGTTTTGGTACACTTTCGTTGAGGCATGTTGGCTGTTCTCGTGAAGGAGTTTTTAGCCAATCATGCCTCATTTTCTCAAAAACCACAAATTCCATTAGAACCAGAAATTTTCTCAGCAAAACCTTCGGGACGTTCTTACTAATATCCATATTGAGAATAGCTGCAACAACCAGAAAAATATCGTGTAAAATTGAATGCGTGGACGCTGAGAATCCCATCTTCGTCATTCGAGAATTGGACTTCTATTACGGGGCGAAACTGGCCCTGAGCAAGATCAGCATGGAGGTGCTGCCGCGCAGGGTCACGGCGCTGATCGGCCCCTCGGGCTGCGGCAAATCCACCTTTTTGCGTTGCCTGAACCGCATGAACGACACCATTCCAGGCACGCGTGTCGAAGGGCAAATCCTTTTCGATGGGCAGGACATCAACGCCGAAGGAATGGATGTGGTCACGCTGCGCCAACGCGTGGGCATGGTCTTCCAGAAGCCTAATCCTTTCCCGCAGTCGGTGTACGACAATGTCGCCTTCGGCCCGCGTGTGCTCGGGCTGGTCAAAAACAATGCTGATTTGGACGAAATCGTCGAACGCAGCCTGCGCCAGGCCGCGCTGTGGGATGAGGTCAAGGACCAACTGAAACAGAACGCCCTGGGATTCTCGCTCGGCGAGCAACAACGCATCTGCATTGCGCGCGTCCTGGCTGTCCAGCCGGAGGTCATCCTGTTCGACGAATCCACCTCGGCGCTGGATCCCATCGCCACCCTGCATATCGAAGAATTGATCGGTGAACTAAAGGAGAACTACACGATCGTCATCGTGACGCACAACATGCAGCAAGCCGCTCGCGTCTCTGATTTCACCGGCCTTTTCTGGCTGGGCGAACTGGTCGAATTCTCCCCCACCGAGCGGATGTTCACCCGCCCGAAGGAAGAGTTGACGGAGGCGTATTTGACGGGCAGGATGGGGTAGGAAAACGAGTAAAACGTAACACGTAACACGTAACACGTAACACGATCCTATACAGCCTCCAACGCCGCCTTCATCCGTTCCAGCGCCTGCATCAGCGTGGCGCGCGGACAGCCGAAGTTCAGCCGCACAAAGCCCTCGCCGCCGGGGCCAAAGGTCGCGCCGTCGTTCAAAGCCACTTTCGCTTTTTTCAAGAAAAACTCATACGGCGAGCTGCTGATCCGGCCGCTTTTCAGCAAGTCGTTGCAGTCCAGCCAGGCCAGGTAGGTAGCCTCCGGCAGGGTGGTGCGGATGCCGGGCAGGTTCTTCGCCACGAAATCCACCAGCGCGTCCCGGTTGGCGGTAAGGTACAAAAGCAAGGCGGCCAGCCACCCGTCACATTCGCCGGAGAAGGCCGCCTGCGCGGCGGCCAATCCCAGGCTGCTCAGGTGCAACGTCAGGCGCCCGGCCTCTTTCTTATAGCGTTGGCGCAGATCGGCGTCCGGGATGATGGCAAAAGCGCAATGCAGCCCGGCTACGTTGAAGGTCTTGCTGGGGGCGATCAGGGTGATGGTGCGCGCGGCGATCTCCGCCGAAAGCGCAGCCATCGGAATATGCTGCGCCCCGTCCAGCAGCAGTTCACTGTGGATCTCATCCGAGCAGATGAAGATGTTATTCTTCAGGCAGATCTCGGCCATGCGAGTCAACTGCTCGCGGCTGTAAATCTGCCCGGTCGGGTTGTGCGGCTGGCAGAGCAGGAACAGGCGCGTGCGCGCCCCGCCGGAATTCAGCGCGGCTTCGAAGGCAGCGAAATCAATCTCGTAATGCAAGCTATGCCCATTCTCGACCTGCGCGCCCCTGTCGGGGTACTGCGTGCCCCTATCGGGGTACTTCGTAAGCGGAGCATATTGGCGTACCAAGCCCACATTTTCAGGCACACTCAGAAAGGGGGGATAGACCGGCGGCTGGATTAGAATGCCGTCACCCGGCTGGCACGTCACCCGCGCCGCCAGGTTGAAGCCGCTGATAACGCCCGGCGTGAGAACGACCATCTCCGGCCTCACCTGCCAGCCGTAGAGGTTCGCCATGCGTTGAGCGACGACTTCCATAAGTTTCTTGGGTGGGGACTGGTAGCCGAATATCCCATGCTCCACTTTGGCGCGCAGAGCCGCAAGGATTGGCTCAGGAGCGGGGAAGTCCATATCCGCCACCCACAGCGGCAGAACATCCGCGGGGTAGAACTCCCATTTGATGGCATTGCTGCCGCGCCGTTCGATTAGCCGGTCAAAGTTGTAGGTCATGGAAACTCGACTAAGGATTCAGCCAGGCAAACGTTGCCAGGATGAAAGCGAATATATCCGATTCAGTCGTCTTGTCAAACAGCGGAGGCGGGGTCGAGTAGTTGCCCGGGTTGGTGGAATGCAGGACGAAGGTCAGGCTAACGCAGAGGTTATTTTTCGATGTTGAATAGGCCAGCCATTCGTAAACCTGTCCAGCCCCTGCATCCGCGCCGCTCTCCTCCAAAAATGGGATACCATTAACCGTCAGCGGTTGAGATTGATTTACCCCAGGATTCTGGCTCACGCAAGGATCAGCATTCTCCGATACCGCCACGTCAATGAATTTCTCGGCAAGGTTAGTGCCTTGGGTGACAGGGAGCGAAATGCGCGCCGAATGATCCTGCTGGCTGACAATCTGCCCTTGCGCGGGATACCGGAACGTGAAGCCGTAAGTCTGATCCGTGTACGTCTGCCAGTTGGCTGGTACAGAGGTCGTCGACGCAAGCGTGGGTTGTCCGGTAGCAGTGGGCGTATCGCCGGGCAATAGTGAAGTTGGAGACTCTTTCAGCGCGGTCGGCGTGACTGCTGGCGCGGGGGTGGGCAAGTTGCAGCCCGCCAGCCCGAAGGCCAGGGATAGCACAAGTACAGTTCTGAAACACGATCGCATGACTACCTCCTTATTGACGCGGTCATTTCTTCCAGGATATGCGCCAACTTCTCCGCCAGCATCGAACGGCTGAAGTGCGCCTCCACATAGCGCCGCCCATCCATGCCCATCCTGCGGCTGCGTTCAGGGTCGCTGGCCAGGCTGCGGATGGCATCCGCCAGCGCAGCCGGGTCGCCGGGCTGGGTAAAAATCCCGCACCCCGCCGCGGCGATTACCTCGCGGATGACGCCGTCAATTGCCAGCGCCACCGGGCGCCCGGCGGCCATGTAATCGAAGACCTTATTGGGGTATGTGGTCTTGTACTCTTCGAGCGGCTTGAGGATGGCGATGCAGGCGTCCGCGCCGGCCAGCGCCAGCGCCATTTCATTCTTCGGGACAGGCGGCACGAATGTCACGTTGGTCAGCCCGATCTCGGCAGCCCGCGCCTGCAAACCAGCCTTTTCCTTGCCGTCGCCGAGAAAAACGACCTGCACCTCCGGTCTATCTGCCAGCAAGCCAGCTGCCTCCAAGACCACGCCCAGGTCATTGGACATGCCGTGCGCCCCGGCGTATAAGACTACAAATTTGCCTTCAAGATGATGCGACGCCCGGAACGCCTCCCCGTTATCGGCCGGGTCGAACATCCCCGGCTCCGCTCCGTTCGGGACGAGTTCCACACGCTTCGCCCCTCGACTTTTCACATGCGCGATGAACCCCGGGCTGTTGACCATCACCCGGTCGGCGTGACG
Organism: Anaerolineales bacterium; assembly: GCA_030018695.1. GTDB lineage: Bacteria > Chloroflexota > Anaerolineae > Anaerolineales > Villigracilaceae > CG2-30-58-95. The sequence goes on along the minus strand of JASEHI010000083.1, from coordinate 6,794 downwards.
GTACAGGAATCGTTCCAGCCATTCAGACATGCGGATGAAGGTCCTATCCGTCAACACACCCACGGCGATGGCAAAGGTCGGCCACAGGTCACGCACCTCGAAGAGGAACGGGACGCGTTTGAGCCGCGCCAGAACCCAAGCCGTCCAACCTTGGAAAAGCGGCGGCGAGGTGCCCCAGACCAGGTCAACACCCTTCACCCGCAGCCCAACGACGAACGATGAAAACATAAAGCTGAAAAATACAAACACGCGATGGACGAAGGATCTGTGCAGGGCGTGGTAGGTGGCGGTGCGCAGGATACACACCTCACCCTGCTCCCCCCCTATTTTCGCCCCCCTCTTGCTCTCCCCCCATTTACGAGGAAAATGGGGGGAGCCGGAGGGGGGTGGGGCGCCCGTCAAATAACTCACCGGGCTGGCAATGATCGTGACCCGGTGGCCGCGCTGAACCAGGTAGCGCGCCAGTTCGTAGTGGCGCGTCCCGCCGGGTTCGTCGAGGGCCGCAAAGGCCTGGTGGATGAGGAGAATGTGCATAAGAGCCGGTAATCAGTGATGAGTGATGAGTGATCAGTGATTGGTGGGGAAGGAAAATTCGCTGGTGAATTTTACTGTTTCGGCTGAGGTCACCTCAAGCGTAAAAGAGAGTGCGGGAATTTTAACACCATAAGTTGGCGAGGCCCAACCACGTATTGGTAAGACCGACCCCTCACCGTAGATCAATTCGCCGCCGCGCGCCAAAGAAATTAGAGAGTGGAGAGTAGAGAGTGGTGGGTCTGTCTGCAAAGCGAGCATTATCACGCCCAAAGGTGATTTCAAACTAATCTCTACTCTCGAATCTCTATTTTCTACCTTCCATTCCCAATCCGGTAACAGCCAGTGAAGGATGAAAGATGAAGGATGAAAGATGAAGGATGAAAATGGCGAGCGCATTGTCAGCATTTCATCCTCCACCCTCCAAAGCTCATCGGCATAAACCGTGACCGTGCGGGTGTGGCGGAGGCTGTCTTTCCGGTAACGTCCAATGACGCATTGCAGGATGGCCGGGTTTGACTCGATGATGTTCTGGCGGTAAGCATCGAACCAGTCGAGGTAGAGAAAACGACCGGCGCGGGTCATCTGGTCGCGGCCATTGACCGTCACCGTGTTATGCACCCGCGCGGTGGTCAGGCTGTTATCCCAAGGCGCGGCGGCGTTGTAGAGATACGTGCCGGCGTCCTGGGCAATATTCAACCCGCGCCACCACAGATCGAGGTGCAACTGGTCAGCGTGGGAGGGACGCGAGGTGAATTGCGCTGTCCGCAGGTAAGCCCAGGAGTTTTTGGCATACAGATGATCGCCGAGATAGCGCGGCGTGGGGACATATTTCTTGTCTTCCAGTGGAATGCCGAACCAGAGCGACATCTCGTCCCATGCGCCGCGCGGCAGTTCGTATCCGGCAAAGGCTCGCGCCGCGGCCTGAATCACGGGGCGATAATCGTCAAATGGGCAGACTGTCAACGGGAAAATATACGCCCCGTCATTTGCGCCCAGGTTGGGCACGCGGCCTGAAACGGGGTCGAGCAGGGCATAGAGCCAGTGCGTGGCGGCGGTGAGGCGGTCAAGCGTTTTCCGCGGAAACCCTTTGTGTAACTTCGTGTCCGCTTGCCCCCGTTCCGTGGAGGTCGTGGTTAACGCTCTTGCCCAGAACGCCACCTGCAGCATCAAGCGATGATAATTCGTGCTGTGCTGGCTGTATTCACCATAGCCGTCAATCTGGGATTGAAAGCCCCGATTGAGCCACTTCCAGCCGAGGGCGCGCCACTTTGCCGACTGAGGATGCTCCGGCAGCGCCAGCCCGGCGGTGAGCAGACCGGCGGCCTCGGTCAGCAGATGATTATTGTTTTGCGATCTGGCATACACCAGCGTGGGCGGGATGCGAGTTGCGTGTTGCGCTACAGATTGGGAGAGACGGGCGAGGCGCTTTGGCATGGAATGGAACGAACTGGCGAAAACCTGCGCCGCCCAGACGAAGGCCATCAGCCGCAGCGCCACCTCCTGCCCCGACATCCAGTTTGGCCCTAGGTAAGGCGGATTGGCGTCCAGGAAGATTTCCGCGTAATGCCAAAAAGTTTCGGCGTATTTTTCGTTGCCGCTGAGATGGTAAGCGCGGCCGAGCGTAAAGGCCCAGCCGAAGCGGGCCGGTTCCCAGATAAATTTGATGTCAGGGATTAGAGAGTAGATATTAGAGAGTAGAGAGTAGAGAGGAGAGAGTAGTGAGGGGTCGGTTTCGTAGGCTGTCCAATGGCGCGGGGGTTCGTCAAAAGTGAGCCGCAGCGGAACGGCTTCACCGCCAAACAAGCGGATTTTGCCATCAACAATCTCGTCGGCTTCGGCAAGCAGTTTTTCCCTGCCGTCTTTTCCTAGAATTCCTAGAATTTCATCTCGACTCGGAAGGTTGAACAAATCATGAATCTTGACGCTCGAATCACGATTCTCTAATCTCTGTTCTCTATTCTCTGTTCTTCGATAATGCCCCGTCGCCAAACCAACCTTGTAGAGCGCGTAAAGCCCCACCTGCTGGAGTCCCAACTGGCGCAGGGCTTTGAGGGCTAGGAGAATGCGGTTCATTCGACTATTCGCGCAGCGTGATCTTGCCTTCTTCGTCTGCCTGATAGACGATCAGATCAGGCATGGGGAAATGTTTCGAGTTCGTGGTGACAAGCGCAAGCCCCCGGCTCGATGCGGAGGCAGCGATGATGGCATCCGCTTCGCCGATGGTGATGCCACGTGTCCGCCACGAACGAATAAGCTCCCCGGCCAGGTCGGCAATCGTATTGCCCATGGAAACGGTTTCAAGCGAGTCAAGCAAGTCAAACGTCTTTTTCCGCTCGCGTTCTTTCATTCCGCGTATGATTTCCAGGCGGGTGATGACGGAAACAAAGACACCCCCTTCATCCGTCAGACGATCTGTTAATTCCACATACCCCTTGTGATCTCGCAGGTGGCAAACCAAGATTCCGGTATCGAGCAAATAATCAGGCATTTTCTCCCCATTCTTTCGACCAATCGCGCGTGAACCCTTTCCGGCCTTCTTCGATCCAGCGGTCAATATCTTCGCCAGTCTTCAACTCGGGGTGATCTTCATCCTTCCACGCGCCCGCAGAAGCTTTCAGCGCTGCTTTCAATTTGCGGCGGCGCAGTTCGCGCGCCAGGACTTCCTCTACGAAGCGCGTCCGTTCACGCGGCGGGATGACGCGGCGCAGTTCATCCGCCAGCGGCTTGGTGAGGTACAGATTCAGTCGTTCTCGGATGACAGGCATGGCGCAGTCCTTTTGCACTGATTGTTTGCACCATGATTATACACTAACCAGCCCTTTATCACGGAACGATTCCAATGTTGCAAACTTGGCGTTACTTTTCCCCGAGCATCGCTCTCACTTGTTCCAGCAACGCCGGCACTTCGTTTTCGACAATATCCCAGACGATTTCATCGCTGACCCCAAAGTAATTATGCGTCACAACATCACGAAACCCGGCGATCTTGCGCCATTTCACCTGCGGGTATTTTTGCCGCTGTTCTTCGGAGATGTGCTTTACCGCTTCGCCGATGATCTCCAAATTGCGTAGAACAGCGTCAAAGTGAAGATCGTCGCACACGAAATCCTTGAAATTCATCCCTTTGGTGAATTTCAAAACCTTTTCGCAGCACTCTTGGATGTCTGCCAGGAAAAACGATTCGTCACGTGACATGAACCAGATCCTGCATGATATAAGGCTTCATGCGCGGCCTGATGGCTTGCGGCATGACCAAATCCACTTTACGCCCCAGGATCTCCTCCAAATAGAACTTGGTATCCATGAAGCGATCAAACGTGGCGCGGCCCTCGAATTCGACCAGGATATCCACATCGCTATCCGGCCTTTCCTCCCCGCGCGCCACAGAGCCGAAAATGGACAATGACTTGACGCCCAATCTGGTCAGTTCGGCGCGGCGTTTGCGGATGTTGGAAATCACAGTTCTAGATGTCATGCGTTGATTATACAACAAGCACGGCTTTTCAAGTCACTTCGATTTGCTTGCTACCCTGCCGGATGGACTCGACTGCTGCAAACGTAGCCTTGGTCACGCCGACCAGTTGCTCGTACGGGATGGGCGGCTGCCCGCCCTCGCGGATGGCCCTGGTGAACGCGGCCCACTCGCCGCGCCAGCCTTTATCCTGCGCCTTCTTGACCATTGTCCGCCTTCCATCGTGGATCATCTCCAGCGCACGGAAATCGTCCAGCACGGCCACACGCCCACCGCAGAAGACCTCGACGCGCTCCTTGGGAAAGGCCTTGTCGCCGTTGGCGAGATAGTCCACCACGCCGAGCGAGCCATCCGGGAAGGTGAAGGTCATCGAAACGTTGTCCTCGCGGTATTTGCCGCCGTCGGGCAGACCGTGCGCGCTCACGCTGACGGGGGGCGCGCCGACCAAGAAGGTGATGAAATCCACAAAGTGGCAGCCTTCGCCGATTATCCGTCCACCGCCCTGAACTGGGTCGTGAGTCCAGTGGTTGAGAGGAATATATCCAACGTTGACTCGGTAGTGCACGTAAAGCGGCTCATGGCGTGTGGCGAGTGACGAGTGGAGGAGTTGGGCGAGAGGGGCGAAGCGACGATTAAAACCAGTCATCAGTAAACAGTGTTCAGTTTTCAGTAACTGATTACTGATAACTGATAACTGATCACTAGTGATCGCCAGCGGCTTTTCGACAAAAACATGTTTAACGGCCTGCAACGCCTTCACCACCAATTCGGCGTGCGAATCGTGACGGGTGAGGATGGCGACGGTGTTGATGTTCTGGTCGTCGAGGATTTCATCATCGCTGGAGGCGGCATAGGCGAAGCCGAATTTCCTGGCGGAGTGCTGGGCGTGCAGTCCACCAGCCGAGGCTATTCCCACTAACTCGATATCTTTATTCTTCTTGATGGCAGGCAGGAGTGTGGCGTTGGCGAACAGGCCCGCGCCCACAACCCCGAGCGTTATCGAGTTGGAAGGTTGGAAGGTTGGAAGGTTGAACCTGACAACCTGTGAACTTTCCAACTTGCCAACCTGCGAACCTGCCAACTTGCCAACATCGTATGTCAACAAAACTCCGAGGAACGGTTCTTTCTTTTTGCCAGTGATGATCTCATAGGCTTCGGGGGCTTTTTCGATGGGGAAACGGTGCGTAATCAGCGGTTGAACCTGCAATTTGCCATTTGCCATTAGCTCAACAATGGCTTCCAGGTTGCGCCCCTCCGTCCAGCGAACATATCCGATTGGGTAATCGTTGCCATTCTCTTCATAGCCGGAATCGTAACGTCCGGGACCGTAGGAGCGTGAGTTAACGAAGGAGAGTTCTTTTTCGTAGTAGATTTTACGAGGAATGGTCAACCCCACCGCGCCGGTCGCGACCACACGCGCCCGGTCGCGGGCGATGACGCCGGCCAGTTCCACCGGGTCAGCCGAGGGGGTGTCGGCGCAGATGAGCACCGCATCCGCGCCGCGGTTGGCGGTAAAGGCCTGGGCGGAATCCACAGCCTGGTCGCGGAGGCAGGCTAAAAGTCCGAGGGAGGCAGCGAGGGCGACACGCTCCGGGTTGGTATCCACGCCCAGGACGCGGCAGCCGGCTGCGGCGGCGATCTGCAGCGTCAATAATCCCAAAAGACCCAGACCGATGACCGCCACGCGTTCGCCCACCTGCGGCTCGGCGAGACGAAAGCCGTGCAGGGCAATCGCGCCGAGGGTGGCAAAGGCCGCCGACTCGAAATCAACGCAATCCGGGAGGGGCGCGAGCAGGTTGCGCGGCACAAGGGCGTATTCGGCATGGACGGCATAGCCGCCGCCGGCGCAGGCGACGCGCTGACCGACTTTGAAACCTTCCATCCCGTCGCTTAATGAAACGATGGTTCCGGCGGAAGAGTAGCCCAGCGCCATCGGCTGGTCGAGGCGGTTGAAGGCGGCTGCGACGGTCGTCAGCAGGCCCTCACGCCGGGCTTTATCCAGCACCTGCTTGACCAGGTCAGGGCGCGAGCGGGCTTTGCCGAGCAGCGATTTTTCGGCAAATTCGACCAGCATGCGTTCCGTCCCGGCCGAGACGAGCGAGGCGGCGGTGCGCACGAGCGCCATACCCGCCCGCGGCGCAGGGATGGGGATTTCGGCGATGGTGGTTTTGCCAGTTTTCATATTCTGGAGAACTTGTTTCATTTTTTATCTGTCCTTGGTTGTGGTCGAGCAAAGTATACCGCAAGAGTGCTGATAAAAAACCTCCCCGACTCAAGTCTTCTCCGTATTGTTGTATAATATCCCAAGCAAAGTTTACCTTTTCCAGAAGGAGGCAGATATGTCAACAAAAACCATTGGTCTTGCCTTACTCATCATCGGCATACTTGTGCTGGCCGTCTCGCTACTGGCGGACTATCTTGGGCTTGGTTCCGGCCCAGTCACTTTCGGATGGAAACAGTGGTTGGGGGCAGGCGTTGGATTGGTTGTCGCCCTGGCAGGCCTTGGGTTTATTCTTCGCCGAAAGAAGAGCTGAGAAAGTGTTTTGAAAACCCAAAATCAACCGGGGACTTTGCGTCGTGGCGGTGAACAAGTTTTTTACTAACCACGGATAAGGTCTATTTGAAACACCCCCAGTTGTAATGGTTTAATAATCGCCAGATGTCGTAACGCGGAATTCATTCCGCAACCAAAGGCGATATGAATAGGGTGTGTTTCATTTCAGTTGAAACCGCCCCGAAGGTTGGCAAAAAACGATCAAATTTTCTCAGCAAAACCTTCGGGACGTTC
>JASEHI010000082.1 GCA_030018695.1 Anaerolineales bacterium | reverse complement strand
TCTCAGCAAAACCTTCGGGACGTTCTTACTTCAACTCATTTGAAACACACCCTTAGGATATAATGGGCCGGGTACATTGATTTTTGGGCATGACATCACACACCCGGAGCAGAACGTCCCCGTTCCTAACCAACAGGAAGTCTACTCCCAAATGTACCCGGCCACCTCTCCGTGAGAGGCGTTGATATGCTAACATAGTATAGCAGGGTGAACAAAACGCCCCATTAGACCGTCCGTATATTCGCGGATTATGCGGCCTCGTCGCGTCGTGCCAACCAATAGTTTCGTAGCAGACTTGTGAAATGGCCTCCCAGAAAAAATTTTACGAACGTGCTATCGTCAACTGGCCCCATGGACTACTGAAGGCTCCATGCTAAAATGATCGATGTGCGAGTCATGCAAGACGCTAATATAAGTCAAATGCCAAAATAATTGGGACGCCAGTCGCACCTCTGCGGGGGCAAGCCTGCCGTCCCAACCAATTTACCAAAGTACCAACCACCAATTTACCGATCTACGTAAACAACTTCAACACCGCCCCACTCGCCCAGGCGAAGAGCACCATGGGCAGGAGGGACTGCGTCACCATAGCCAGGGCAGCCGTGGTGACCAGATTGAGCCAGAGTTCGCCGATCACTTCATGCCTATTGCCACTTGACCCACATCCCAACCCGTTCTACAATTCAGGTTGCCTGACAGGTCTGACCGACCATCAGACTATCCGACTATCAGACCACCCAACCATCCGACTATCCGACTTTCAAACCACCCAACCACCCAACTATCCAACTACCCGCCCAGGAGTTTAAGATGTCCGACTACCTTTTCCGCGGTTCCCTCGCCGACCTCGACCCCGAAGTCTACGAACTGACCCAGCTCGAAGCCGAGCGGCAGTACCGCAAATTAATTCTCATCCCCTCCGAGAGCGCCGCCCCGCTGGCTGTGCGTGAAGCGATGGCCTCTGCATTTCAAAATATATATGCCGAGGGATATCCCGACGAAGAGACGCGCAGGATGACCGAGAAGGAAATCCTCGATTACCCGGCGCGGCTGGCGCACTACCGCCGCTACGGCGACCCGCGTTACTACAAAGGCACGGAATATGCGGATGTGGTCGAGTCGCTCGCCCGCCGGCGCTGCGCGGAGGCATTCGCCGCCAACGGCGTCAAGGCGGAGCAGATTTTCGTCAATGTGCAGGCGCTTTCGGGCGCGCCGGCCAACAACGCCGTCTATCATGCCCTCGTCAATCCCGGCGATACCGTGATGGGCATGAACCTGCTGCACGGCGGGCATCTCACGCACGGTTCGTCGGTCAATCGCTCCGGCAAATATTACAAAATCGTACATTACACCGTTGACCCGTACAACGAGCAGATCAATTATGAGGAGGTGATGGCGCTCGCCAAAGAGCACAAGCCAAAGATGATTATCGCCGGTTACTCGTCCTACCCGTGGATTCCGGACTGGAAGAAATTCCGCCAGATCGCGGACGCGGCCGGCGCGTATTTGCTGGCGGATATTTCCCACATTGGCGGACTGGTCGCAGCGGGCGTCGTCCCCTCGCCGGTCGGGTACGCGCACGTGATCATGTCCACCACCCACAAGTCGCTGGACGGCCCGCGCGGCGCAGTGCTGCTGACCACGGATGCAGCCTTGGCGAAAAAGATTGACCGCGCCGTCTTCCCCGGCGAACAGGGCGGGCCGCACGTCCACATTTTTGCCGCGCTGGCGCTGACCTTCAAACTGGCGCGCACCAAGCAATTCGAAAAACTCCAGAAGCAGACGCTCAAGAACGCTCTCGCCATGTCGGAACAATTGAAGGCGCGCGGCCTGCGCATCCCCTTCGGCGGGACGAACTCGCACATGCTCAACGTGGACTGCACAACCGTCAAGGGTCCGGACGGCACCGCCCTTTCCGGCGACCAGGCGGCGCGAATTTTGGATTTGGCCGGTATCGTCGTCAACCGCAACACCATCCCCGGCGACAAAGATTCGCGCGACCCGTCCGGCATCCGGCTCGGTGCGCCGTGGATCACGCAGCGCGGCTTCGACGAGGAAAAGTCGAGGCAGTTGGCCGATATCATCGCCGATGTTCTGCTGGCCGCCACGCCTCATTCGGTGGACACGCCGCACCAGGGCAGGGTCCGCCGCGCCAAGGTGGATTTCGAGACGTTGAACATTGCACGTTTGCACGTTCGCACGTTGGCGGAAGAGGCCGGGATTGATTTCGAGCCAGAGAAACACGGCTATCCCCACTTTTATTATATTGATGATGTCGGGCGGGATGGCATCCCGCCCTACGCGGCATTCGATTTGAAAGGCGGGCGTGTCCGCCAGATGCTGGATTACGTCGTCTGCGCTGATCTCTCCGCCCTCGAGCCGGGCGCGAGCGCGGCGTTCTGTATGCACACACCCAATGCCACGCTCAACGGCGCGCTGACCTGTCTGACCGGGGATGCGTACCGCCTGTCGGTCCCGTTGGAACAGGCCGCGCTGGCCGCGACCTGGCTACGCGACCTCTCCGATGGTTACGTCTCCTTCAACCTGGACGGCAAGCCGGATGCGACTCCCATGCGCATGCCCGGCCCGGTAGTGGTGGTTGAATCCGCCGCCAGCCCGATCGAGAAATCCTGCGACTGTAAAGAATGCTGCACCGATAAGCCCTGGTTCGTCGGCGCCGGTCAAGGCTCCGGGAAGGCCCTGCCAGAATTCGAATGGGAAGAAAAAGAAGGCTCGTTGCGCCGCACGCCGCTCTACGAAGTCCACAAGTCCCTCGGCGCGAAAGTCATCCCCTTTGCCGGTTGGGAGATGCCGGTCTGGTATTCGAGCGTGATGAATGAGCACCTGGCGACGCGAGGGGCGGCGGGGCTGTTCGACGTGGCGCACATGGGCGTCTACCAGGTGGCGGGGGCGGACGCGGCCTCGTTCCTGGACACCGTCTGCGGCAACGACTGCGGCGGGCTGCGCCCCGGCGAGAGCCTGTACACCCACTTCCTGACCCCCGAGGCGGAGGTGATTGACGATACGCTGGTTTATCGCCGCGCCTGGGACAAATATCTGCTGGTGGTCAACGCCTCGAACGATGACAAGGACCGCGCCTGGCTGGAAGCGGTGCGGGATGGCAAAGTCAAAATTGACAACATCCGTCCCTGGGCGCGGACCTACGGCTATAACGCCGAAATCCGCAACCTGCGCGACCCGAAAGCGGGCGCCGACATGCGGGTGGACATCGCCCTGCAAGGCCCGAAGAGCCGTGACATTTTGCTGGCGATGGGCGTCAGCGCCGAGGACCGCCGCCGCATCATGGCCCTCGAGCGCACCGAATTGTGTGACGCGGTAGTTGCTGGCTTCGACCTGATCGTGTCCCGCACCGGCTACACCGGCGAGAAGATGGCCTTCGAGTTGTTCATCCACCCGGAGAGGGCGGTGGATTTCTGGCACGCGGTGCTCATGGCGGGCGAGAAGTTCGGCCTCAAGCCGGTTGGTCTCGGCGCGCGCGACTCCCTGCGCACCGAGGCGGGACTGCCGCTCTACGGCCACGAGATGGGACTCGGTTCTGGCAAGTTCGGGCAGCACGATTTGGGCGTGGCCGAGGGCGGTTTCGGCTCGTATGTCAAACTGTACAAGCCCTGGTTCATCGGGCGCGAGTCATTTCTCGCCCGCGAGGCGACCCGCAAGGGTGTGGTTGTCCGCTTCCGCTTTACTGAGAAGGGCGTGCGCATGGCGCACAACGGCGACCCGGTGCTGGATAAGCGCGGCCGCGTCATCGGCTGGGTGACCAGTTGCGCCGCCGACATGGACGGCACGCTGACCGGCCAGGCCTACCTCGAGTTGAAATACGCCGTGGAAGGCACGCCGATATTCATCTATCAGGGCGCACCCGCCGAGGGCGGCAAAGCCCCGGCGGAGATGGAGCCTGGCGATAAGGCCGTGCTCCCATCCGCAGCGGGGGTGGTGAGCAGGTTTGCGAAACTCTAACCAGAGATGAACGAAGATAAACGGTGATTGGTTGGTGTACGGGGTGGCGGGCTTTCTGAGAGGAGAGTCCGCCACCTGCTCCAAACGTTCAGCGCGCCGCGCCGCAATCGCCACCTTCGCCCCCTGGCCTGCCAGCAAAAGCGCTAGCGACTTGCCGATCCCCGCCGATGCCCCCGTGACAATCACCGCCTGACCGCGAAAAGCATCCGTTTTCATACAATATCCTCGCTTTATGGCTTGCGAAACTCGATGCAATAGAACCAGCCCTTCCACGCATCAAAGACGCGCCTCTCCAGCATCTCCGGCGGCACCAGATCAATCGGCGGCTGGATCGGCGCCCGCTTGCCGTCGAAGGATTTTGTAAAGCCGGGGATGGTCTTCTCGTACCCCTTTGCGCCTTTCTCGGTCTCGTCGGCGATGAGGACGCGCGTGCCCGGTTTGGCTACGCGGATCATCTCCTCGATGGCGGCCTTCTTGTCGTTGAAGAAGTTGATCCCGCCCACGTGGAAAACGCCCTTGAACGATGCGTCCCGGAAGGGGAGCTGCTCGCCGTTACCGAGGAATAAGTCCACCTCCCAGCCTTTCCTGCGGACGTAACTCATGCAGCGCCGCAATTGTCCGAGGGAGATGTCCAGCCCGTACACTTCGCCCACATCGGGGCGATTGACCAGGTACGGCAGGTTCACGCCCGGCCCGATGGAGACCTCCAACACACGCCCGCCGCGCGGCTCCAGCCGGTCGGTGATCTCGCGGCGGCCTGCCTCCTCGGACATGCCGATGAAGGCGAAGGCGATTTTCGAGAAGGCGCGGTAGCCCCACGAGAACCAGTCGTACATGCGGGAGAAGCGGCGGTTGAAGCCGGTCAACTGATCGGGTTGGATGAAGTGGGGGATGCCCCTCTCGACCGGATAGTATTTCTGGCAGCCTTCGCAGTGCAGGACTCCGGACTCGATGGCTGAACCGGAGTCTACTGGCGCGACCAGCGCGCCGTGGCAGGCGGGGCAGGCTAAAAGGTCCAGGGTGGTGCGTTTCATCGCGTCCTCCTATCACCAGATGCCGGGAATTAGTTTCTTCGATTGGCGGATGTAGGTAATGTAGTAGATGATGCTTCCGGCCGGGTAGGCAACACCGAGCTTCCTCCTCGGATGAAATTCTGGATGCCCTTGATCTTGACGCTTTCTGCGATCAGCACACTGGCAAGCCCTGAAAAGGCGATCAGTACTGTTTCCCAGCGGTTAAGGGGCGCGAATTTGAAGAGATCGCGCAGGAACGGGATGCTCAAGACAAGTGTCAGGAAGACGGCTGCGCCTCCCGTCACCCACCACAGGGCCTTATTGGGGATGTTGAGTGTTTTCAGGATGGAGAGTTTCCAGGACCGGTTGGCGAAGATCAATCCCAGGTTGCCGATGACCATACACACAAAGGCGAGCATGCGGGCAACGCTTTCACCATAACCGCGATTTAGCGTCACTGCATAAATGGTCACCACCACCGCCAGGATGCCCAGCCCCTGGATCAGGCCGGAGAGGATCATGGCACGCCCGAAGAGCGGTTCTTCCAGCTTGCGCGGCGCGCGCTGCATGATATCCGGTTCGTCCTCCTCGGCTTCGAAGACGACGGTGCAGGCCGGGTCAATAATCAGTTCCAGGAACAGGATGTGCACCGGGAACAGGGCCAGCGGCCAGTTAAACAGCACCGGGATGAGTGACATCCCGGCAATGGGGATGTGCACCGAGAAGATAAAGGCCATCGCCTTCTTGAGATTGTCGAAGATACGCCGCCCGGTGCGCACAGCCTGGACAATGGATGCAAAATTGTCGTCGAGCAGGACCAGCGCAGCCGATTCGCGTGCCACGTCGGTGCCGCGCCCGCCCATGGCGATTCCGATTTGGGCGGCTTTGAGCGCCGGGGCATCGTTGACACCGTCGCCGGTCATGGCCACCACCTCGCCGTTGGCTTTCAGGGCAGTCACGATGCGCAGTTTCTGCTCCGGTACGGCGCGGGCGAAGATGCAGACAGTCTTGATGCGTTCCCGGAGTTCCTCATCGCTCATAGCGTCCAGTTCGGAGCCGGTGATGATATTCTCGAGGGGATGGAGTCCGATCTGGCGGGCGATATTGCAGGCCGTGCCGGGATAGTCACCGGTGATCATGATAATACGGATCCCGGCGGTATAGCATTCCTTAACTGCCCTGGCTACCTCAGGCCGCACCGGGTCGGCCAGGCCGAGCAGGCCGATGAATTCGAAGTCGAAGTCGTGCTGGCCCTCCGGCAGGGACTGGGGCTTGAAGGCTGCCTTTGCCACGCCAATGACGCGCAGGCCGCGGTCGGCCATTTCGTTGATCTCGTTCTTCAATGTTTCTGTCCGCTCCGACGAGAAGTGACACAGGTCGGCGATGGCCTCCGGAGCACCCTTGGAGGCGATGACGTAATCGTGTCCCTCCGGCGAGCGCCAGACGTGCGACATGACCAACAGGTGTTCACCGAGCGGGTACTCGTGCATCAGTTCCCAATCTTTGTGGATATGCTCGGTATTTGCCAGGGCGCGCCCGCCCAGTTCTTTCATGGCCTTTTCCATCGGGTCGAACGGGTCGGTGGGGCTGGCCAGGATGCTGTACTCCAAAATCTGGTGGAACGTCTCGGGCAGGGACATCTGCTTCCCATGCACTTCCAGCGTTTCCTTCCCGACCGACAACCTGGTGACCGTCATCCGATTGAGGGTCAGCGTCCCAGTCTTGTCCACGCACAGGACGGTGGCGGCACCCAGCATCTCGACGGCAGGCACGCGGCGGGTCAGCACGTGGTGCTGGGAAATTCGCCAGGCGCCCAGGGCCAGGAAGATGGTCAGGACGACCGGGAATTCCTCGGGCAGGGTGGCCATCGCCAGCGTGATACCGGCCAGGAAACCATTCAGCCAGTCACCGCGCGTCAGAGCGTAGACGACCACCACGATGGCGCACAGGCTCAAGCCGACAATGGCAAAATTGCGCACGATCCTGCCGGTCTGCCTCTGGAGGTTGGTATCTTCCGGTTCGAGGATCTGTAGCGCCTTGCCGATCTTGCCGATTTCGGTGCGTGGACCGGTCGAACGAACTTCAGCAATGCCTTGCCCTTTGATCACCAGCGTGCCTGAGTAGATGAATGGCAGATCGTCGCCGCCGGGACGACCCATTCCGAGCCGCCCATCCCAGGATCGCTTGCGCACCGGGACGGATTCGCCCGTCAGCAGCGACTCGTCCACGTTGACATTGTTCCCTGAGAGCAGGACAGAATCCGCCGGGACTCGGTCGCCTTCTGAGAGCAGGATGATATCCTCCCGCACGACCTCACGGCCGGCAATGCGCTGCTGCTTGCCATCGCGTAAGACCAAGGCGCGCGGGCTGGAAAGGTCGCGCAATGCCTCCAGCGTCCGTTCGGTTTTCTGCTCCTGGTAAAAGGTGATGCCGATAATGACGACTACGAAGCCCATCAGCATCAGGGCTTCCGCGCGGTCGCCCAGGAACAGGTAGAGCAGGCCGCAGGCAATCAGCATCAGGAACATCGGCTCACGCACCACTTCCAGCAGGATGTGCAGGAAAGTGCGTTTTTTCGCCAATGGTAGTTCGTTGTAACCATCTTCGGCCAGGTGTTCCAGAGCTTCCTGCTCGGTGAGGCCTTGAAGGTTGGTTTCGATAAACTCAGCTCTCATCTGAGTTGTCTCCGTAATGGAACAAAATATAAAATAAGCATCGGCAAATTTCAGGGCGTTTGTTTCCACACTCGTCCTATATCGCGTGTGCCCGATTGTCCTCCAGCAGGTGAACGGGGAGCACGCCGGTGCAAAGCGTGATATTTGAAATGGAGTGACGGGGATGGAAGCGCCTACTCATCCTGAATGTGCTTCACTCCTTGCTGGAAGAGCGCAATGATGTGTTCGTCATCCACGCGATAAAAAACTTCCCTTCCCTCCCGCCGGGCAGTGACCAGGCGCATCTGCCGCAGTCCGCGCATGTGATGTGAAACGGCCGATTCGCTTACTCCGACGATTTTTGCCAGCGCGCTGACGTTCGTCTCGCCGGTCACCAGTGCGGACATAATCCGCACCCGGCTGGTGTCGCTGAAGGCGCGGAATAGTTCCGCCACGTGGGCGGCGGTGTGTTCGTCAAGAATGGGAGGGGAGGTATATTGCGACATAATTAACCTATGAAGATATGCTCAGATGTTTAGTATAATGGCTTCATCGAATATTGTCAACTTCAGCTCCGTTGGGGGCTATGGCTTTTTCAAAGTCCCTTGACACTGTCATGCTGAGAGCGTCCCTTCGAAAAGCACTCAGGGCAAGCCTTTGCCCGAAGCATCTCCAAAACGGTGCAGGAGACCCTTCGGACGCCAAGAACGCGTCCTCAGAGCCTGCCCTGAGAGCAGCGAAGGGGTGACAAGTTTTGGGTTTTTCCCGACTTTGAAAAAGCCATACGTTGGGGGCATGCACGCAAAATATGTCAGGGATTCCATTCAAGAGGCTTCGGAGGTAGATGGTTGGTAAGACGTTGGACAAATTGGTAATTTGTCCAACATTTACCGCTGCACCACTGTAATTCCAATCAACCCCCAAACTTTAGATTAGTCGGGGTTGGATACTTGGTATAATATGTGAAGGAAGAAAGATTCCACCCAGGATAATTGGCTCATGAGCCAGTATACAGACAGGAGGCATTATGCGCTGGGGAATTGATATTAGCCGCTACGATGATACTTTAACGGATGCCCATTGGCAAATGATGGCAGATAATGGGCTTTCGTTTGCCATAATCCGTGCATGCCATGGCGTGGGCTATACAGATACCCTTCTGTCACGGCACGTCGGACAAGCGAATAAGTACGGCATCCCGTTTGGGCTATACCAATGGGTGGACATAACCCACAACGTACAGGATCAGGCAAACTATTTTTTACGCCTGATTGAAGCATATCGGCCAAAATGCGCGGCCGGTGATTATGAACAGTATTGGACTGATTGGGCGGCATGGCATAAAGCCAGGCGCGGAGAGGGTGGTGTAGTCCCGGTCATGCCGCCGGAGCAGATAAACGCAATTAACTATGCCTATTTCACGCAAATGCGGAGTGCGTTGAGCATCCCGTTGGTTTCTTACACCGGGGCCTGGTTCGTGAACAGATATTGCCCGCAAATGACAACCTGGCTTGGGCAAAGTTATCTCTGGCTGGCGGGATATATCTCGACCCCGGCTGCGGCCGTCGGCTGGGATGAATTTCATAGAATTGTGGGCAACTTGGGATCGCCGATCTTTCCGACGGGGATAAATCGCTGGGATATCTGGCAATTTTCATCTTCCCTGCCGATTACAGGCCTGCCGCGATTGGACCTTGACGCGATCGTTTCCGAGCAGGTTTTCAAAAACTTGTTCGTCATCCCCAAAATCTATGAACCTATCGGCGGATCAACCGGCAAAGCCCGCGTCATTGCCTCGAATGGCCTGAGAGTGCGCGCCGCCCCGAATCTACAGGCGCAGATCCTGCGCGGCTTGCTCTATGGCACAATCGTCGAGATCGTAGAGATCCAGGAGGGTTGGGCGCGCCTGGCGGACGGCGGCTGGTGCGTCGCCCAATGGTTGCAGCTTCTTTCGGAGCCGCCCCCTCCACCGCCCGCGGACACTACCCCGCCCGCCGCCATTACCAATCTGACCGCAGTTGCGGGGACGGCAACCGGCTCCATTGATCTTGCCTGGACTGCGCCTGGAGACGACGCCAATAGCGGCACAGCCAGCCGCTACCTGGTGCGCTATGCCACGCGCGCCATCGGCGACCAGGCAGCCTGGGAGGCAGCCACACCGGTGAGCAGTGGTCTGCCGGCGCCCAAGCCGGCCGGAGGAGCCGAGCGCATGACCATCAGCGGGTTGACGCCGGGAACGAGGTATTACTTCGCGGTGCGCGCCCAAGACGAAGCCTCCAATCTGAGTGGGTTGTCCAACAGCCCTTCGGCAATCGCCACGGCGCCCCCGCCGCAGACGCTGCCCAGGAACGCCAAGGTCATCGCGGGGCTTGGTTTGAGAGTGCGCGCCGCCCCAAATTTACAGACGGAAATCCTGCGCGGCTTGCCGTTTGGCACACTCGTCCAGGTCGTAGAAATCCAGGAGGGTTGGGCGCGCCTGGCAGACGGCGGATGGTGCGTCATGCAATGGTTGCAATTTGTTGGGGAGCCGCCCGCGGACACGACTCCACCCGCCGCTATTACCAATCTAACCGCAGTTGCCGGGACGGCAACCGGCTCCATTGACCTTGCCTGGACTGCGCCCGGGGACGACGCCAATAGCGGCGCAGCCAGCCGCTACCTGGTGCGCTATGCCACGCGCGCCATCGGCGACCAGGCAGCCTGGGAGGCAGCCACACCGGTGAGCAGTGGGCTGCCGGCGCCCAAGCCGGCCGGAGGAGCCGAGCGCATGACCATCAGCGGGTTGACGCCGGGAACGAGGTATTACTTCGCGGTGCGCGCCCAGGACGAAGCCTCCAATCTGAGTGGGTTGTCCAACAGCCCTTCGGCAATCGCCACGGCGCCCCCGCCGCAGACGCTGCCCAGGAACGCCAAGGTCATCGCGGGGCTTGGTTTGAGAGTGCGCGCCGCCCCAAATTTACAGGCGGAAATCCTGCGCGGCTTGCCGTTTGGCACACTCGTCCAGGTCGTAGAAATCCAGGAGGGTTGGGCGCGCCTGGCAGACGGCGGATGGTGCGTCATGCAATGGTTGCAATTTGTTGGGGAGCCGCCCGCGGACACGACTCCACCCGCCGCTATTACCAATCTAACCGCAGTTGCCGGGACGGCAACCGGCTCCATTGACCTTGCCTGGACTGCGCCCGGGGACGACGCCAATAGCGGCGCAGCCAGCCGCTACCTGGTGCGCTATGCCACGCGCGCCATCGGCGACCAGGCAGC